>JANLUG010000450.1:0-1353 GCA_031363335.1 Gammaproteobacteria bacterium | reverse complement strand
CGATCTGGTCGTATCCGAAACCGGTACAGAGCGGCGGTCCGCCGATCTGGATCGGCGCGAATTCGAAGTGGGTGTTCGATCGGATCGCGGAATACGCCGACGGCTGGATGCCGATCGGCGGCCTCGGCTCCGGCAATCTCGAGCGCTTGAAGGCGGCGTGCGAAGCGCGCGGCCGAAAAGTCAGCGACATCACGCTCGCGCTGTTCGGCGCGCCGACGTCACAGGAAACGCTGCTCGGACGAATCGGCCAAGGGTTCGACGAGTTGATCTTCAATCTCGCGTCCGAACCGGCCGACGTGGTTTTGCCGAAACTCGATCAGCTCGCGAAGCTCGTCACGACGGTGAGGAAAGGCTGACCGATCGAAGACCCTTTCGGATCACTCGGCGTCGGGCATCTCTTCGTCGATCCAGAGCGGCGCCCAAGGCTTGCAGAACGCGATGTACGCACTGCCGCGGAGTTCGATCGGGTTGCGCGGTTCCGATTCGTCGCTCTTCGACAGCGACCAGGAACCCGGAGGCGCCATACCGTTTTTGTTATCGCGACTCTTCGACCATCCGTTGCCGTTGCCATGAAGCTCAGCCATGTCACATCCCTTTACATAGTTGGCGGATCGAATGTAGGGGACCGCCTCGAAGAAGAACGTTAACCTCGTCGCAGATTCTCGATCCGTTGCGGAATCGGACGTGCCGACCTCATCTTAGCGGGAAGCCACGGTTGCGCAAACCGGATCGCCCCTTCCCCGTGAGAGATTTTCGCCAGTTGACGCCACTGCGATCCGCCCAGGCGCTATTGATCTGTCGCGTCATCAGCGGGCGCGGTCGGCGGCTTGCTTGGAAGCACTACGGCCACGACCCGACGGTTGCGCTCCCGCCCCTCTTTGGTTGCGTTGGTGTCAATCGGCTTCGTTTCGCCGAACGCCTGGGCCGACCCCCGTGCCGCGTCTATCCCGAGTTCGGTAACCAGCACATTCGCGACGGCCTCCGCGCGGAGCTTCGACATCTTCATGTTGTATGAGGCGGGGCCTCGGTCGTCGGTGTGTCCCTCGATCACCACGGTCGTTTCCGGATACTGAGTGATCAGCGCGGCGACCTCTGCCAATGCCCCGCGCGGATCGCCGACGATCTTCGCGGAACCCGTCTCGAACGTCAGCAGCAGCGTGTATTCCTGCGCCACCGCCAGGCGCGGACGGCATCCGGTCGTATCGACGGGCTCGCCGTACGGGCTATCGGGGCACAGATCCGTCGGACCGACGACGCCGTCGCCATCAGGGTCGATCGGACATCCGACGGCATCCACTTGCTTACCCTGTTCGGTATCGGGGCAGTTGTCTGCGGAATCGATGACGCCGTCGC
>JANLUG010000436.1:0-1853 GCA_031363335.1 Gammaproteobacteria bacterium | reverse complement strand
GGCGGCGGTAACACGGCAATGGATTGTTGCCGCACTGCGCGCCGTCTCGGCGCGGAGCAGGTCACCGTGGTGGTGCGTTCCGGCTTCGACGTGATGAAAGCGTCGGAGTGGGAGAAGGAAGACGCGATGTCGGAAGGCATCCCGATCGTCAACAACCGTCCGCCGGTCGAATTTGTCCACGAGAACGGCAAGCTGAAAGGCGTGTTGTTCCAGCGCGTCAAACAGATCACCGACGAGTCAGGTCGTCAGAAGACGGTCCCTACCGGCGAGCCCGACATCTTCATGGAAGCCGATCACGTGCTGATGGCGATCGGTCAGGAAAACCACTGCCCGTGGATCGAACGCGACATCGGCATCGAGTTCGATCGCTGGGAATGTCCGGTGCTCGACCGTGACACGCTGCAATCGACGCTGCCGAAAGTATTCTTCGGCGGCGACGCGGCATTTGGTCCGGAGAACATCATCTGGGCCTCCGCACACGCGCACAAAGCGGCGATCTCGATTCACCTGTTCTGTCAGGGGCTCGATCTGAAGACGGATCGTCCGCCCGAAGGCGTGAATCTCGTCAGCCAGAAGATGGGCATGCACGAATGGAGTTACGACAGTGAGCACGACGCGTCGAAGCGACACCTGGTGCCGCACGTCGATCCGCGCAAATCGCTGAAGAACATCAAGATGGAAGTCGAGCTCGGCTTCGACCGCAAGCTCGCCGCGCAGGAAACGCAACGTTGTCTGAACTGCGACGTGCAGACGGTGTTCACCGACAAGCTCTGCATCGAATGCGACGCGTGCGTCGACATCTGTCCGATGGATTGCATTACGTTCACGCCGAATCAGGAGGAGGGCGACTTGCGCCTCAACCTCACTGCGCCTGCGCTGAACAAGGAACAGGATCTGTACATTTCCGGTGAGTTGGCAACGGGCCGCGTGATGGTGAAGGACGAAGACCTCTGCCTGCACTGCGGATTGTGTGCCGAGCGATGCCCCACGAATGCGTGGGATATGCAGAAGTCCGTTCTCCACCTGCCGCAGCTGGGGTCATACGCCTAATGACGCGTTACAACGATTTCGTCATCAAGTTCGCGAACGTCAACGGTTCCGGTTCCGCGAGCGCGAACGGCATGTTCGCGAAAGCCGTGTTCCGGATGGGCGTTCCGGTCGGCACGCGCAACATCTTCCCGTCGAACATTCAGGGGCTGCCGACCTGGTTCGAGGTGCGCGTCAGCGAAAGCGGCTACCTCGGTCGCCGCGACGGCGTCGATGTGATGGTCGCGATGAATGCGGAAACATATGCGGAAGATGTCGCGAGCATGGTGCCCGGCGGCTTCCTGCTGTACGACAGCTCCAGACCGCGGCCACGCGAACTCGCGCGCAGCGACGTCGTCGACGTGGGCATTCCGATCTCGACGTTGCTGCTGTCGGAGTTCCAAGACCCGAAGCAGCGGCAGTTGTTCAAGAACATCGTCTATGTCGGCGCGTTGTCGGCGCTGATCAACATCGATTTCGACGTGCTCACCGGCATGGTGTCCGAGCAGTACAAAGGCAAAGACGCGCTGATCAAGCCGAACGTGCACGCGCTCGAAATCGGCCGCAACTACGCGCGCGACTATCTCGACACACCGCTGCCGGTGCAGTTGCGCCATAGTAACGCCGTTGGCGACCGGATCATGATCGAGGGAAACACCGCGTCCGCAATCGGCGCCGTGTACGGCGGTGCGACGGTATGCGCCTGGTATCCGATCACGCCGTCCACATCCGTTGCCGAATCGTTCGAGCGCTATGCGAACCGTTTTCGCATGGACAAGGAAAGCGGCAAGAGAAAATTCGCGATCATGCAGGCCGAGGACGAACTC
>JANLUG010000430.1:0-6145 GCA_031363335.1 Gammaproteobacteria bacterium | reverse complement strand
CATCGGCGCGGTGTCGAGTAGATCGATGCCCGCGTCGACCGCGGACTTGACGGTAGCGATTGCTTCATCGCGCGTGGTTGGCCCCCAACCTTGACCAATGCCGCCACCACCGAGCGTGAGGCGGCTGACGGGTCCGATAGTGCCGAGCATCGTTGTCTTCACGAAGAACTCCCTAGCCGTGCAGCGTATTTCTGTAGGCCGTCGACGAGCGTATCGAAGGTCGCGCGACATCGAGGCACGTTGCGCAGACCCTCGTGCATCGTCACCCAAGTCTCCAGTTGGAGTGAGAATGTTTTTGGCAACACTCGAACGAGCGCGACGTTCCGCCTGGCGATCGCAACTTGGCAAGCTCCGATGCCTGCGCCGGCGCGAATCAGCGCGAGTTGAGCCAGATCGTTGTCGGTTCGCAGAGAAAACACGTCGCGGGTAATGCCCTTCAATGACTCACCGGCGTTGCGCACGAGGTCCGACGGTTGGTCGTAGCCGATGATCGAGTGATTCGCCAAGTCGACCACCTTGCGCGGCGTGCCGTGTCGGCTGAGGTAGTCCTTGCGTGCGAACAAGCCGAGTTCGATGCGGCCGATGTTGCGGGCAATGAGCTGCTCTTGACGCGGGCGCACCTGCCGCACTGCGATGTCGGCTTCCAGACGCAGAAGGTCCTGCACCTGATTGGTCAACACCAGTTCGACCTTCAGATCGGGGTGCTGCGCACGCAACTGCGTCACGATCGGCGGCAGCACTTCGACGCCGACGACATCGCTCGACGATATGCGCACGACACCGCGCACGCCTTCGCCTTGACCGGAGGCCGCTCGTTCCAGCGACGCAGCAGTGCTT
Source organism: Gammaproteobacteria bacterium (assembly GCA_031363335.1). Classification (GTDB taxonomy): domain Bacteria; phylum Pseudomonadota; class Gammaproteobacteria; order Pseudomonadales; family Azotimanducaceae; genus DATJGR01. The sequence continues at coordinate 5,308 of JANLUG010000430.1, read as the reverse complement.
TCGATTGCCTCGGCGTATGTCCGCAGACCTAACGCCGTTTCCGTCGGAACCAACCCGTGCTGAGTTCGTATGAATAGCGCCACATCGAGGGCTTTCTCCAGCGCGGCGACGTGCCGACCCGCGGTCGGCTGCGTGATGTCGAGCGCGCGCGCCGCGCCCGACAACGATCCTTCCCTCAGCACTCCGAGAAATGATCGATACAGGTCCCAACCGATGTCCGACGCCATGCGTAAATGTATAACCCCTCGATCATGTTCGGCAATTCCAATGTAGCGGGGCAGCGCGCCAGACTCACATCGTTCACAAGCCATGATGGAAGTTGCAATGAAAACCCCGCTGAGTGGAACGACTGTGGTGTTCGGTTTCGGCGTCGTTGGGCGCGCCACCACGCAAGCGCTGCTGGCGCGCGGCTCGACCGTTCGTGTTGCGCAGCGCAGCCGGCCTGCCGATCTGCCGACGCAAGCTGCGTTCGTGGCGTGCGATGTGCTCGATGCGGAAGCGGTACTTCGAGCAACGCAAGGGGCGACCCAGATTGTGATGGCCGTAGGTTTCCCTTACGACGCGAAGGTGTGGAAAGAGGTGTGGCCCAAGACCATGACGAACCTGGTCGAGGCATGTGCGGCGACGGGCGCGCGCATGGTGTTCGTCGACAATCTCTACATGCTGGGGCCGCAACGGGAGCCGCGGCGCGAGGACATGCCCCTCACCGCCTTGGGCGCGAAACCCGCTGTACTCTCGGAGGTGACCCGCATCTGGATGACTGCTGCAGCCGCGGGGCGTGCGCGAATTGCGGCGCTGCGCTGCACAGACTTCTACGGCCCGAATGTCCCCGTATCGCATCTTGGCGCGACTGCGTTCGCGCCGCTCGCGCGCGGCAAAACCGCGCTGCTCATCGCGCCGCCCGATACGCCTCATGACTTCGTCTACGTACCGGACATCGCGCGTGCCGTCGTCACGCTGCTCGACGCCCCCGACGATGTATACGGTCAGGTTTGGAATATGCCGTGCGCGCCGACGCGAACGCCGCGCGAGATTCTGCGTCTGGGCGCCGAAGCGCTTCGCGTGCGACTCAAGGTGATGAGCATTCCGCTGCGATTGCTGCCGTTACTCGGTCTCGTTTCGACTTTTATGCGTGAAGTCGCCGATGTGAGTTTTACATTTGATCGGCCGTATGAGGTCGATGGCACGAAGTTCACGAAGCGGTTCTGGTCGGACGTGACGCCGTTCGAAGTCGGCGCGGCTGCCACGGCGCGGTCCTTCGCGCAGTCTGTTGAGTGAGTGAGATTGCGGGTGGCGAGGTAAATTCGAGACAGAAAAAACCCGGCACGTAGCCGGGTTCCTTCATGCGCAGAAGTGCGTTAGACGCTCACGCTGCCTGCAGTTTGCTTGCAGCCAGTTTGCCGCGCTCGGTCACTACTTCGAAGCTGACTCGCTGTCCTTCGACCAGCGTGTCCATGCCGGCGTTCTGAACGGCACTCACGTGCACGAATACGTCTTTCTCGCCGCTTTCCGGCCGGATGAATCCAAAACCCTTGCTAGCATCGAAAAACTTAACGGTTCCAATAGCCATTGTTGGCCTCCATAACAAAAGTGCCGCGCACTAGTCGGACGCGGAAACGAACAATCTGGGTATTGTGAGTGACTCAAACCGGCGTCCGGTTGGGGACGGGTAGCTGGAAGGCAACCAAAACGGAGATCGCCCGGGCATAGTGCCTGTTATGAACCCCAATTACAAGCGTCATCGACCAGAAAGACCGCCTGCGCCTCACTATCCCCGTTGGGGCGCCGTTGAAAATAGCTCTGCGGCACCCTGAGAAACCCGTATGAGGAGCGCCGGGAAGGACGTATCGAATTTTCCCCTGCGATCCCGAACCCCAAGCGGCGGCATCGACGATACGAAATAGCCGGCTGTGACGACATTCGAGGCGAGTATTTTGCGCACTCCGATTGGATTGAGACGGTGGTCCAGTTCGTTGTTGGAACTGCCCATTCGAACGACGAGCCGCTCACCGTCACTCGTGTGATCGGCGCTCCACACATACTGGTCAGGAGGCAGGAACGCGACCCGAAGGTTCAGCAGAAACACGAGATCGAGCTCTTCGAGAGTCGGCAGCCGCCAGTTCGACCGATTGTCGATTCGACGACCATTGAGCGTCGTGATCAGTCCGTCCGCTTCGCCTCGCGTAACCAGAAACAGCCGTGCGGATTCGGGATCGACGGCACCGGATTCCACACGTCGCCAATCAGTCGGCACGAACAGGATCGTGTCGCCGGAGCGATCGTATAGATAGAGAGATTCTTCGAACTGATGTTCCAACACATACCTTGTCGGATCCCACAAAGGTCCTTCGCGCAGGCTGTGCGGCCTCGGTGCGGCCGTCGCGTTCAGAATTTCCGACGTGTGAAGATGTCCCGGATCGCGATACGGCTGTGAAAGCGGGAATAGCCCGGTCGCTACAAAGTCCCGCGCCATTACTCTTCGCAGCGCCGGTTCTCCTTGCTGCGCCAGCATTACGTTCGTTGCACTCACGAACAGGCGTCGCATGGAATCGGTCCAGCGCACACCCAGACAACTGGTTTCGCCGTGTAAGAGAGCGGAAATGAACAGGTACTCCGCGGTGGACTGGTGCGTAAACGTGAAGCGGCCCGCGGCGTCTCGATTGAGAAGGGAGCGGGCAGTGGGTTGCCACTGCTCCAGCGGCGACGCGTCCACGCTCATGGTCGCGACAAGGTCATCGGCGTCTATTCGGTCGATGCCACCGGCAGACGATCGAAGATGGATGGCAACGGCCAGCTTCTCCGAAATGGCGCGCAGGGTATCGGGTTCGATCCACCCCCGCTCCCGTTCCAGCCAGCTCTCCACCAGATACTCGTAGAGTTCGAAGTGCTCGGAGATGCTCCTTCCAGCCGCGACGAGTTCAGGCACAAGTGCCAGTAGCGCGGGGAGAGTCGCGAGGTCGGACATCGAAGCCGCGAGGGAACTCGCATGATGCCTGTCCTTCCACTTGTGCCAGGGGATGCAGCGTTGTAGATAGACTTTGATTTCGTCTACGGAGAGTGGCGCTAAGTGGATTTTCTCGATCGTGTACGGACCAGAAATCTCGTCGCTCGGGAAGAACTGCGTTCTGCAGGAGATGACGACGCATTTGAAATCCCGGCAGACCGCCATGATCTCTCGCAGTCGCTCCTCGGCACTCTCGATCGCGCGGATGTCTTCGTCGAATGCATCGAGGAATGCCACCGCTTCCTGCTTGGACTGAACCGCTGTCAACTCGTCCAGCGCCTCAGGTCGGCCGAGAGATACCATCACGATGTGCAGCCGTTTGCCGGCGCGACGCTTCTGGTTCCGGTTGAAGTAGTGCAGTAGAAACGATGTCTTTCCCATGCCTGCGTCGGCGAGCAACAGGTAGTTCATCCCCGCTGGACGGCCGAGCAGATCATCCATGCGGGATGTTTCGAGTTCGCGTTCGAGTTCGCGATGAGTCATGAGCGGCGACGCTGCGACCTGGGAAAGGGCTGCGAGAACATTATCAGGAGATTTCGATGGCCACGGGCGAATGCGGTGAATCGCTGCGAGTCACGCATCACATCTGGGTAGGGTCCAAAGCGGATTGGGACGAGATTGGAGATGATGGGGTTCAACATCCTGAGTCGATTCATACTTGAGGGGGCCGTTGCTGCCAACAGTCTGGGTCATCGTCGTCGCGCTGCTGCTGCCCCTCGTCTGGTACGGCAACCCGGCCGTTGCGTTGCTGACCGGTACCACGTTGAGTCTTGTGTGGAAAACGCCTCTCGCGATCGGCGGTCATCGTTGGGGACGCCTGGCGCTGCAGAGCGCCATCGTCTTGTTGGGATTCTCGTTGAGCATTGGTCGCGTCGCGGAGGTCAGCAGCGATAGTCTCTGGCTCGTCGCGGTTTATGTCCTCGGCGTGCTGAGTCTCGGGACGGGGCTCGCGCACGTTCTGCGGCTCGAGCGTGAGAGTGGACTGTTGATCACGGCCGGTACTGCGATCTGTGGCGGTACTGCCATCGCCACACTGGCGCCGCTTGTTGGCGCGCGAGCGGATCAGGTGGGCGTCGCTATCGGTATCGTGTTCCTGCTGAATGCGCTCGCGTTGTTCGGGTTTCCCGTCATCGGCCATGCGCTCGGAATGAGCCAGGTGCAATTCGGCGTTTGGGCAGCGCTCGCGATTCACGACACGAGCTCGGTGCTGGCCACGGCCGCGATCTACGGTAACGACGCGCTTGAGGTCGCGACGACGGTCAAGCTGGGCCGGACGCTATGGCTGATCCCGGTGGCGCTGATCGTCAGCCTCGTTTTCAGGCAGTCCACCGCGCGTGTGCGCGTGCCGCTGTTCATCGTCGCATTCCTCGCTGCCTCGGTATTCACGACGCTCGTGTCGCTACCGGCATGGTTCGGTCACGGCGCCGGGCGTGTAAGCAAAGGGCTGCTCGTCGTTGCGCTGTTCTTCATAGGCAGCGAAATCAGCTGGGCCACCCTGCGACTGATGCGTGGCCGCGTGCTGGTACACGCGCTGGTGCTTTGGGTTGCGGCCGGTTCAGCGATGCTGATCGCGGCGATGGCGGCTTTCTGACGGGAATAACGATAGGAGAAATCGATCCTTCCGGCATCGACGCGAGCTGCGGAGAATGCTCAGCTATGACTATCCGCTCAACCAAGATCGATTTCCTGAGTCTGGCCGCCGTCGCGTTCTTCGTGGCGTACGTTGCGGTCGGAGTCATTTCCGCCTGACCGTCGCGTAAGCGGCGCAGCCACCCTTTCCGCAGTCTTCATCCAGCAGTCATCCTGATCGATCTACGCGTCGGGCATCGCTCGCCTCGCTATCGGCGATGCCATAACATCGGCGATCGTTGCGGTTGGGGAGTTTTGACGTGATCTTCGAGCAGATCGCCTCTGGCGGCTGTCAGTCCTACCTGGTGGGCTGCGATGAGACCTCCGCTGCAGCGCTGATTGATCCCGAAATCAGCCACATCGATCGATATCTCGCACTAGCGGCGCGAGATGGACTGCGCGTCCGGTATGTCGTCGATACGCACACACACGCCGATCACTTTTCCGCGACACACCTTCTCGCCCGACAACTTGGAGTTCCGGTGGTCATGCACCGCACGAGTCCGGCACCGTTCGTGGACCTGCGTCTCGACGATGGCGAAATGTTGGCAGTCGGAAAGTTGCGGTTACAGGTGCTCTACACACCCGGTCACACGCGCGACTCGATGAGTCTGGTGGTGGAAGATCGAGTGTTCACGGGCGACACGCTATTGATCGGAGCCACGGGGCGAACTG
>JANLUG010000384.1:0-2826 GCA_031363335.1 Gammaproteobacteria bacterium | reverse complement strand
CAAGCCGCGCCTGAACTGCGGCATCTCGTGATGTTGGGATCCGGATCGGGGTCGATCCCCGGATTCACGAATGCCGCTGCATTCGACGGCCGGTCGAATGCGGATGCCCCGATCGACACGCTGCGTGCTCGGGTTCGCATCAGTGATCCGGCCATCATGATGTACACCTCCGGAACCACCGCGAATCCCAAGGGGTGTCCGCTCTCCCATGAAATTCTCGTCCGCAACGGCATCAACATGAATCGCCGGCGCTACTTCATGGCCGAAACCGATGTCTTCTGGGCACCGCTGCCGATGTTTCACATGGCCGCGATTCTGCCGGCCATGGCCTGTCTCGACGCGGGGGCGGCGATGCTTTCGGCAACTCATTTCGATGCCGGCGTCGCACTCACCCTGATGGAACGGGAACGGGTGACGATCGCCTTCCCGGCGTTTCCGACCATCACCAACGAAATCATCTCGCACCCGCGCTTCAAGACCACCGACCTCTCTGCGATCCGGCGCATCAACAACGTTGCGCCGGTCGAAATGCTGCGCAAATTTCAGGACGCATTCCCGCAAGCGATTCAAACCGGCGCCTATGGCATGACCGAAGTCGGTGGCGTCATCTCGTTCAACCATCCTGCCGAAACACTTGAGCAGCGACTGGATACATGCGGCACGCCGATGCCTGGAGTATCGGTGCGAGTGGTGAACACCGACACGCTGGAAGACGTGCCGATCAACACCCGCGGCGAACTCTGGATCAAGGGGTATTGCGTCTTCGCGGGTTACCACAAGGCGCCCGAGAAGAACGCCGAGGCTTTCCATGAGGGTTGGTTCCGCACGGGCGATCTCTGCAGCCTGGATGAGCGCGGTGCAATTCGCTTTCACGGCCGGATCAAGGACATGCTCAAGGTCGGCGGCGAGAATGTCGCCGCCGTCGAGATCGAGTCTCACCTTGCCGCACATCCGGCCGTGAAGATGGCGGCGGTCATCGGCATACCCGATCCGCGGCTGGAGGAAGTCCCGGTCGCGTTCGTTGAACTGTTGCCCGGTCGAACAGCCACGGATGCTGAACTCATCGCGCACTGCAAGGGGCAGCTCGCCAGCTTCAAGGTGCCGCGTGCGATTCACTTCGTGACCGAGTGGCCGATGTCGAGCACCAAGGTGCAGAAATTCAAGCTGAAGGAAATGGCGGCAACGGGCCGCGGATGAGCAGTGAACCTCGCAAATACTGGACACTGGGCCTGTTGCTCGCGATCGGCGGCGTGCTGTGCTTTTCGCTGCGGCCGATCCTGATCAAGCTCGCGTACGGGTGGTCGCAGGATCCCATCACGCTGCTCGCGTTGCGCATGGCATTCGCCGCGCCGTTCTTCGCCGGCGTCGCGATATGGACCGGACGACGCGGATCCGTGAATCCGCTGTCCACACGCGATCTGTGGTACGTCGTGCTGCTCGGCCTGCTCAGCTACTACGCCGCGAGTTTCCTCGACTTCCTCGCGCTGCAGTACATCAGCGCGGGTCTCGGGCGGCTGGTGTTGTTCCTTTACCCGACCATCGTCGTGCTGCTATCGGCCTTGTTCCTCGCCCGGCCCATGACGCGACGCGAGCTGGTCGCACTGATACTCACGTATGCGGGGCTCGGGCTGGTGCTGTTGCACAGCTTCGACGGCAACCGCGACGTGTTGTTCGGCGCGGCGCTCGCGATGGCGAGTTCCGTTTGCTACGCGATATATCTCGTTGCCGGCAGTCAGGTGATCGCGCGGGTCGGCTCGATGCGCTTCAGCGCGTACGCAATGGTCGCCGCCACCGTCGCGTGTCTGCTGCAATTCGTGTTGTTGCGGCCGTTCAGCGCATTGCACGTACCCGTGCAGGTGCTCGGCTACGCGGCCACGATGGCGATCATCAGCACGGTGATTCCGGTGTTTCTCACCGCCGAAGCGCTTCGTCGAGTCGGCGCGAACACCGTCGCCATTGTCGGCGCATTGGGGCCGGTCTCCACGATCGTGCTCGGCTGGATCGGTCTGGAAGAGGTCATGACGCCGCTGCAGATGGCCGGCGTCGGGCTCGTGCTCGCGGGTGTGCTTGCGGTGAGCGTCCGGGCGCGGCCCTCCGCACCGATTGAGCCCGGCGCCGCGGCAGACTAGCATCGCCGGACTTCATGCAAGGACAAACGACATGACACGAACTTCGAACGCACTCGGCGCAGTGTTGATCATCGGCGCGTCGTTCGCATTTGCGGAGGATGCGCCTGTTCCATCACCGGACAGCGCATTCGATCGCGACGTTCAGATTGCACGCAATGTGACCGAGGCGACCCGGCAAGCCACCGTTGCCGCGAACCTGCCGCTCACCGACGCGCAGGGCAAGGCGTTCTGGCCCGTTTATCTCGAGTATCGCGCGGACGTCACCAAGCAGAACGTCCGGCTGGCGAAGCTGATCGACAAATATTCGATGGAGTACGCAACGATGACGGACGCAGACGCGAAGCAGCTCACGCGCACCTACCTCGACATCGATCACGAGCGCCTCGAGCTGAAAGAAGAGTATCTGAAGAAGTTCGAGAAAGTGCTGCCCGCCGCATTGGTCGCACGCGCGATGCAGACCGAGCAGAAGCTCGACGCGATGCAGCAGTTCGCGCTGGCGCGTTCGATCCCGCTGGTGCCACCCGCGATGCATTGACGCTTCCCCCAACAGTTCAGTTGAGCGGTGCCGGTTGCTCAGGCGGACTCAGGCGCGTCTCCCGTGACCGGCACTGCGCGATACGCCGTCCGAACCGTCGCCCGCGTGATTGTCACATCGGGGTTCTCGACGGCACGGTTGTACCAGCCGCGCGGCCAGTGG
>JANLUG010000350.1:0-2065 GCA_031363335.1 Gammaproteobacteria bacterium | reverse complement strand
GCAACACCGTGGGCGGTGTGGTATCAGTTCGACCGGATACAGCACGATCGTTTCACGCTGCGCATTCACGTGCTGTTGACGCCGGAGCAGGCGGCGCAACCTGAACTCGTTGCGCGATACGGCGAGCAGATCCGCTTCATTCATCTCGAAGACATCCCGGTGTGCGAAGGTGTGCAGCGCGGCTATCGCAGTCCGCTGTACACGAGCGGTCCGCTCAGTCACCTCGAAGGTGGTCTATGGCACTTTCATCGTTATCTGCAACGGTGCTTCGCGGTGTGACGCGGTATCTTCGTGGGCGGTCTTTAATCGCAGGGGAATGGGGATGACGATCGAATTGATGATGCTGGTGTGTTCGGTGGCGCTGCTGCTGGTCTTGATCGCCGTGCAGGCGTTTGCCGGTGTACGTGCCCAGGGATTGCCGGCGATGGCGGGTTCACGCGACAACCTGCCGGCGCCGACGCCGTTCCAGGCGCGCACGAAGCGCGTTGTCGACAACCATCGCGAAGGTCTCGCGCTGTTCACGCCGCTGATATTGGTCGCCGCCGTCGCGCACATCAGCACGCCGTGGACCGTGATCGGCGCGCAGTTGTTCTTTTACGCGCGCGTCGCTCATGCCGCGCTGTATCTCGCCGGCGTGCCGTGGGTGAGGCCGCTTGCGTGGGGCGCCGGCATTGCGGGAACCGTGGTGGTATTTGCGGCTGTGGTCGCGAACGCTTAGCGCAACTCGCGGCCGGCGAACGCTGCGTCGAGCGCTTCCAGCATCGGGCCGAGTTTCGGTGGGCTTGCTTCGAGTCTCACAGCGATGCCCGCTTCCGTGAGAGCGGCGCTGCAGACCGGGCCGATTGAGGCGATCAGCGTGGCATTCAACGCAACGCGCAACGATGTGACGCGATCTTCGCGAGCGGCCACGGCCATCAGGTTGTGAACTTGCGATGCACTGGTGAACACGACCGCGTCGACTTCGGTGCGGTCGAGCCGGTCCATCAGTGCGATCAGCGGTTGTGTATCGTCCGGCAAAGCCCAGCGATAGGTCGGCACTTCGACGACGGTTGCGCCGCGTGCGACGAGCGCGTCGTTGAGCGGCGCGTTTGCGTCGCCGTAGCGTTGCACCACGACGGTCTCGCCCGACAACGCGACGCCGTCGATGGCGTCGAGCACCTCGGCCGTAGTGAACGGATCGGCCGCGCTGAGGTCGATGCGCACGCCGCGCTGACGCAACACCGCAGTGGGTTTTGGGCCGCGCGCCACAACGAGCGTGTTGGTGAGTAATGTCTGGAGTGTGGGTGTCAGCTGCAGATGGTCGGTGGCAACAAACAGCGTGCGTGTTCCAACGCCGGTCTGAAAGACTGCGAGCTTCGCAGCACGTTGCGTCCAATCGCCGATCAGGCGGGCGATTGCCGGCGGGTCGACGATCGGTTCTTCGCGCAAGGCCGGCGCGCTGATCGGAATGCCGCCGCGGCGCACGATCAGTTCGCCGAGGTGTTCGGCGAGGCGGCTTTCCAGGAACGCGATCGTGCGGCCTTTCAAATCACTACTTTCAAATCACTCGGCGGACAGGTATTTGACGCGAAACTCGTCGCGTTTCAAGTTCCATTGTTCGGCAAGGAAACGCAGTGCCGAGTACGGCCACAGCGTGAAGTTGCGGTCGTGGCTGTCGGTGTACCACGCGTTGCAGCCGCCGCTGAACACCATCTTCTGCATATCCTTTTGCAGGCGGTCGTTGTAACGCCGCACAACCTCGGGGTCGGGGTCGATATAGACGAGTCCGTGGCGCTCCATCAGCGAGAGGCTGCGCATCACATACTTCGCCTGCGACTCGATCATGATCAGCGCAGACGTATGTCCGGTTGCGCTGTTCGGACCAAGCAGCATGAAGAAGTTCGGAAAGCCCGAGACCATCACCGTGCGGAACGACTCGACGCGATCGCCCCAGACGTCGCGCAGGCGTTTGCCGTCGCGGCCGACGATGTTCACGTAGTCTGTAATGTCGAACGGCCGGAACCCGGTCGCCTCCACGATCACATCGACCGGGTGCAGTTTGCCGGTGACGTCGCGCACGCCGTCG
>JANLUG010000305.1:0-4563 GCA_031363335.1 Gammaproteobacteria bacterium | reverse complement strand
CAAGGTGCGCACGCCGCGCGGCAAAGAGGGCTGGGTGAACGTCTCGCAGATGTCGAGCACGCTCGACCTCGACGGCCAGTCCGTCGATTTCCCCACGTATGGCCTCAACGAATTCGGTAAGCGGCGCTGGACCTTCGGCTTCGGTGCCGGCGACTTCGGCGGCGCGCGCATTCTGAGCGCGACCGGCACGTTCGCGTTGACCCAGAACATCGGTTTGGAACTGGTCGGTTCGCAGGTGCTCGGTGATTACTCCGACGGCCTGATGGGCACCGCGAGCATCGTCATGTCGCCGTTCCCGGAGTGGCGCGTATCACCGTTTTTCGAGATCGGCACCGGCATGATCAACGTGAGCCCTCAAACGACGATCGTGCAGTCGCAGGATCGCACGGACGAGATCGCACACGTTGGCGTGGGTGCGGACATATATCTGAGCAAGCGTTTCATTTTCCGTGCGGAGTACAAACGCCACACGGTGCTGACGAGTCGGGATGACAACGAAGAGATCGACGAATGGATAGCAGGATTCAGCTTTTTCTTATAGCGGTGCTGGTGGGTTCGATGCCGGCGTCAATTGCGGTTGCAGCACAGCCGAAGGATCTCGAGCTCGAGCCCCTCGTCGTGCGTGAGCCGGAACGGCGCGAGATAAAAGTCGACGACATCGACTCGGAGAATTTCGAGATCGGCGCGTACGGCGGAATTCTCGACGTGCAGGACTTCGGTGCGAATGCGGTGTATGGAATTCGCGCCGCGTACCACGTTACCGAGGATTTCTTCCTCGAAGGTATCTACGGGCGCAGCGAGCTTGGCGAGACCAGCTTCGAGAAGCTGTCGGGCAACGTTCAGCTGCTGACCAGCGACGAGCGCCAGTTCAGTTACTACAACCTGTCGGTCGGCTACAACGTTCTGCCGGGTGAAGCGTTCGTCGGGCGCAAATATGCGTTCCGCGGCGGCTTGTACCTGATCGCCGGCGCGGGTAGTTCGGATTTCGCCGGGGACCAGCGATTCACGGTCAGCGGCGGGTTCGGTTATCGCATGGCCGCGACGGATTGGTTGTCGCTGCGCATCGACGTGCGCGATTACGTCTTCGAGTCGGATCTGCTCGGCAGCAACGAGACGCTGAACAATCTCGAGTTCACGGGCGGTCTGACGTTCTTCTTCTGAGGTCCATGGCAATGTATCGCAACATAGTTCTTCTGTTAGTCGTCCTGTGTGCAGCCGCCGGCTGTACGTCGATCAAGCCGTGGGTGAGCCCGTATGAACGGAACAACCTGGCGGATCCGATCATGAGTTTCAGCCGCGATCCGATTGCCGCCTCGTACCTCCAACACGTATCCGAATCGCGCACCGGGGCGCGAGGTGCAGAAGGCGGAGCAGGGGGCGGTTGTGGCTGTAGCTAAGCGCCTGCACTTCGCAGCGAAGTTCGCGCTGTCGCTGCTCGCGGCACCGCTGTTCGCTGTGCTGCCGGGCATTACGTGTGCCGCGATCCTGCCGGAAGACCGCGCCGACGTGATGTATCACGGCTACGACGGCGGCGGTCTCGAGGTGAGCGGCCCGTCGGTGCTGGTCCGCAAGGGCTTCAACGACAAGGTGTCGGTGTGGGGTAACTACTACGTCGACATGATCAGCAGCGCGTCGATCGACGTCGTTGCGACGGCGAGCCCGTATGAGGAGACCCGCCACGAGTACAGCGGCGGCATCGACTATCTGTCGGGCAAGACGATGATGGGTTTCGCCTACATCCGAAGCGAAGAGGACGACTACCTCGCGAACACCGCGCGCTTCGGAATCAGCCAGGACTTTTTCGGCGATCTGACGACGCTCGGCATTTCATATGCGCGGGGTTGGAACGACGTGATGAAGCACGGCGATCCTACCTTCAAGGAGCAAACCAACCGGCAGGACTGGCGAGTGGATCTGTCGCAGATCATCACGGCGAACATGGTGCTGAATTTCGGCTACGAAGGAATCACCGACGACGGTTACCTGCACGACCCGTATCGATCCGCCCGCTATCTCGATCCGTCGTCCGCGAAGGGATACAGCTACGAAGCCGAGGCCACGCCCGGAACGAAGACGTCGAGCGCATGGGCCGTGCGAGGGATGTACTACCTGCCGTATCGAGCATCGGCGCGTGCCGAGTATCGCTACTACACGGACACCTGGGGCGTCGATGCCTGGAACATCGAGGTCGGCTACGTCCAACCGTTGTCCTATGGGGTGACGCTGGATTTGAACTACCGGTACTACACGCAGACCACCAGCGACTTCTACAGCGACCTGTACCCGCGCCAGGATTCGCAGAACTTCCTCAGCCGCGACAAGGAATTGTCTGCGTTCTCCTCGAATTCGATCGGTATCGGGCTGACGTATGCGTTCGGCGCGAACCTGGTGCCGTACTTCAAGCGGGGCGAAGTCAGTCTGCTTGCCGACTACATTCAGTTCACGTACGACGACTTTCGTGACGTGCTGAAAGGCGGCACGCCCGGCGATGAGCCGCTCTACAAGATGGATGCGACGATCGTCAGAGCGTTCGTGTCGTTCTGGTACTGAAGGCCAAGTTCCGAATCCCTCCGGTATAATGCGCGCCCTTTCATAGCGGAATCGCGCGCATGACCGTTCGCACCCGAGTGGCGCCGTCGCCGACGGGGGACCCCCATGTCGGCACCGCCTACGTCGCGTTGATCAATCAGGTCTTCGCGCGCAGCCAAGGCGGCCAGTTCATTCTTCGCATCGAAGACACCGACGTCGCGCGCAGTTCAGCTGCCTCCGAACGAATGATCCTCGATGCATTGCGGTGGCTCGGCCTCGATTGGGACGAAGGTCCCGATGTAGGCGGTAGCTGTGGTTCGTATCGACAGAGCGAACGCAAGGACATCTATCGCGCGCACGCCGGACAACTGCTCGATGCGGGTCATGCCTTCTATTGCTTCTGCACATCGGCGCGTCTCGATGAGTTGCGCGCCGAACAAACCGCGCGTGGTGAAAATACCCGCTACGACGGACGCTGCCTTTCGCTCGATCGGCAGACCGCGGAACGGCGGATCGCGGCGGGGGAGGCGCACGTCGTTCGAATGAAGGTCCCGGAACGGGGCATCTGTCGCTTTACCGACATACTGCGCGGCGCGATCGAGATTCCTTACTCGCAGATCGACATGCAGGTGCTGATCAAGGCCGACGGCTATCCGACCTATCACATGGCGGTGGTCGTCGATGATCACCTGATGCGCATCACGCACATTCTGCGCGGCGAAGACTGGATCAGCTCGGTGCCGAAGCACGTGCTGTTGTATCAGTACTTCGGCTGGGAGATGCCGGTGTTCTGTCATCTGCCGCTGTTGCGCAATCCGGATCACAGCAAACTGTCGAAGCGCCGTAATCCGACAAGCATCAACTACTACCGGCGTGCGGGCTATCTGCCGGAGGCGCTGATCAACTATCTCGGCCGGATGGGCTGGTCGATGCCCGACGAGCGCGAGATGTTCGGCCGCGACGAGATGATCGAAGCGTTCGACATCAAGCGTATTTCGCTCGGAGGCCCGGTATTCGATCTCGCGAAGCTGAACTGGTTGAACGGACAGTACATCCGAAAACTATCGGCGCACGAATTCCTCGACCGCGTGCGCGATTGGGCATTTCGCGACGACCAACTCGAGAGGCTGGTACCGCTCGTGCAGGAGCGTACGGAGCGACTCATCGATCTCGCACCGTTGGCGGGCTATCTGATCGGCGAACGGCGGCCCGTGACGCCGGCCGACTTCGCGCACAAGGATCTGCAGGAAGACGACGCAAAACGGATTCTGCAGTTCGTGCTGTGGTGGCTCGACGAAGTGCGCGAGTGGGAACGCGAAACGCTGCACGCGGGTATCCAGCGAATCGCGACAGCGATGGGCTTCAAGATTCGCGACTTTCTATTCCCGTTGTTCGTCGCGATCTCGGGGCAGCCGGTGTCGCTACCGCTGTATGACTCGATGGAAGTGCTCGGCGCCGACCTCACGCGGATGCGGATTCGCGATGCGATCGAAGTGCTCGGCGGCGTGTCGAAGAAGCTCACGAAAAAGTGGGAGAAGGAGTTCCGCGACTTGGTTGACACCCCTCCGGGTGCCGCCTAACATCGCCAGCCTTCGCGTTTTTGGGGCCATAGCTCAGCTGGGAGAGCGCTTGCATGGCATGCAAGAGGTCGACGGTTCGATCCCGTCTGGCTCCACCAATATCCCGGGTCCCCATCGTCTAGAGGCCTAGGACACCGCCCTTTCACGGCGGCGACCGGGGTTCGAATCCCCGTGGGGACGCCACATCTGGCTCTGCCCGACTTTCTTTCGCAATTTTGACGTGCGTCACAGTTTTTTCGCCCAGTCCGCGATCGCCGACATATGTGACTTATGGCTGTACGATAATCAACCAAATGCAATAAGGTCGTGCGCTGAGGAGTCCACATGACGCGGCAGGATATTCGTGATTTCGTTCATTTCCAGGATCTGCGGCGGTGGCTGCCGGCGGTGCTGTTGCTGGTAGCCGCGTTTGCGGCCGGCACGGCGCGGGCAAGCGTGGATCTCCGCGTCGAGG
>JANLUG010000297.1:0-6563 GCA_031363335.1 Gammaproteobacteria bacterium | reverse complement strand
GATCGCGCTCGGTTGGGGTGCCGGCGGCGCCTCACGTCAGTCGTTGGGGCTTGCGGTGGTCGGCGGCTTATTCGTCTCGCAGATGCTGACGCTGTATCTCACGCCGGTGATTTATCTGACGCTGGAGCAACGCCTGCAACGCTGGCGCGACTCGCGCAGCGATAAGGGGGTCAGAGTGTCTTTGGCGCCTCCAAAGGCACTCTGACTCCCTTATCTCGGTACATCTTGCCGAGTTCGACCAGGTTGTCGCGATTGCGGCGCGAACGGATGTCGACGTCGTACACCATCACCGGTCCGTCGCGTTCCACGAGCACCCCGTTCGATGCGGTGAGAATGCGCCGGATGCGTTCGTTGTCTGCCAGTGCGTGCGCGCGCATTTTTTTGATGCCGCGCGATCGCGCGTGGCGGGTCAACGCCTTCAGCAGTAAGCGGCCGAGACCGCGACCGTGCAGTTCGTCGACCACGGCGACGGCCGGCTCGGCTGTGTCGTGCGACCCTTCCGAACGAAAGTACCGGGCCACTCCGATGATCGGCGATTCGACCCGATCCGCGACATCGATCAAACGCGCGCCGATGGCGACGTGATGGTCTGCGTCGGTGTTGAGCAGGCTGTCGATGAGGTGCGGTGCGAGGGTCGGCATCGCGGAAAAGAAACGCAGATAGCGCGACCGTCGCGACAGGCCGTCGAAACCGGCGACGAGATCGGCGCGATCCGCCGGGCCGATCAACTCGAGGCGCAGCCGCGTGCCATCCGAAAGCGTCACCACCGGCTCGAACGTCGGATCAGATTTTTGGACGCTTCCAGCGACCATGGCGGCTGCCTCCATTGCAATGCAGCAATGATAGCCGATTTGCGCTGCAGCATTGCGCCGCGCGGTGCATCGATGCACTCGTGGCTATCGAGACGGAAGCAGTGACGGCTAGAGATATTAAAATATTCAACAATAGAGTTGAAAATATCAATTCCGCGGCGTTACGATCCTACTCGTCGACCACCCCAGGAGAAACCGCTGATGAATGCTGAGATCGATCGCGTTCTGGCCATGGTGAAAGACGGCACCCTGACGCCGGAGCAGGCGACCGAGATGATTGCTGCTCTGCGCCAGGCCGCCGGCGCCGCAGACGCCGAGGCGCAGCCGAAGGGTGCGCCGGCGGACGAACCTCGATCGGAATCCGCAGGCAACCGATGGGAGCGGCACCATCGCCGGCATCGACAACGCCACGGCGGCGGCTTCGAGCGTGTATTCGACGACCTCGGCAACGATATCGAACGCGCGATGGGCGCCGGCGCGCGAACGTTGCGCTGGGCGTTGAAGTCCGGCCTGCATCTGAAAGGTTCGACGTGGGGTGACGACTCCAACAGCGCCGTACTGTCTCGCGCAGATGCGCCCACGGGCCGCGACTTCGTCTGCGAAGCCAACGAGTTGGCTGTGTCGCATCTGAAAGATCTGCGGCTGAACCGTTCGACGTTCTCGCACAACGAACTCAATGCAGCGTCGATGCAGGACATCGAGCTGAACGATTCGCGCGCAACCGGGCAACGACTTCGCGGTTCGTCGATCAAAGGCGGTCTGATCGAGAATGGCGAACTCAGCGACAACGAATTCAACGGCGCCGGTATCGTCAATCTGACGGTCGGCAAGGGGCGCCTCACCGGTTGTCACTTCAACGGCACGCAGGTCCGCGATCTCGGGATATCGGCAAGCGCGGTGGAAAGCAGTCGCTTCAACGGCACGAAGCTGAAGACGGTAGTCATTCGGTCCGACAGCATCGTGAAGGGGCTGTCGTTGAACGGTGTTCTGGGGCGCAATTGGCTGTTCGAAAATGCAGTCGTTGCCGACACGCAGATCAGCGGTTTGCGCGTCGACGGTCTGGTGCTGAAAGGCAGCGGCCTCGAGCGCGTCACGTTCAAGAAAACGGATTGGTCGGAGCACCTCGATCCGAGTTCGCTGGGCCTCGTCCGCGATGTCGAACTGCAGCGCGTCATTCTGAAGGACTGCAGATTTGAAGACTGCCGGTTCGACGGTACGCGCCTGGAAGGATTCGACGCAGCGAACCTGACCTTCAAGAACGTCGACTTCACGAACCTCGTGATCAAGACGGCGGAAGATTTTGCCCGGCTTGCGGGAGCGCGCAACGTTGCCTGACGAAGTCCACACGCCGTGCCCGGCATGCCAGGGTCGGCTTTATCCGAAGCTGTTGCGCTGCGCGGATTGCGGCATCGAAGTCACGACCCGATACGCGGGAAACGAATTCGCCGACCTGGAACCCGAAGATCTGCATCTGCTGCGGATCTTCGTCGTCTGCGAAGGGCGCATCCGCGACATGGAGGCCGCACTCGGTGTCAGCTATCCGACGGTGAAGTCGCGCATCACCGCGTTGCGAACCCGCCTCGGGCTCGCGTCCGACGAAGCGAAGAGCAAACCAGGCGATGCATCGCCCGAACCGGCAACCGCGCGCGACATTCTCGATCGGTTGGCTGACGGCACGCTTACCTATGAGGAGGCGTTGCCAAGGATTAGGGCATTGCGCGGGAAGGCATGAAAGCGCGCTTCGGCGTTCGCCAGGCGCCGAGGCGGAGCGATGCCGCCGTGATGACCCCGTACGCGACCGTGCCAGCGGCGATGCATCCGCAAACGAAGTCGAGGCCTCTGTCGAACCAGTACACGCCCGCCATGGCCGCGCCCGCCGCGACGACGAATCGAAGAATCGTTGCGATCACCGGCCACAGCACCGTGCCCGCGCCCTGCGACGCAAAATACAGGGACAGGCCGAGTCCCTGGAACAGGAACGCAGGGCCAACGATACGCAGATAGGCGGCGCCGGCCGCGTACGTTGCCGGATCGTCCGTAAAGAGGTTCATCCAGAGACCGGGTGCGACGGCCAGCACCAACCCGACCAGCCCGGTCAGCAGCGCGGCGGCAATGCCGCCGGTCCAGCCAATGCGTTCGGCGCGTGTAATCTTGCCGGCGCCGACGTTCACGCCGACTAACGACGTCATCGAGGCGCCGAGGCCGAACACGAGCGGAATCAGCAGGAATTCGAGCCGCGCGCCGATGCCGTAGCCGGCGACAGCGGCGGTGCCAAACCCGCCCATGACGCTGTTCAGTAGACCGATCGTCAACACGACGAAGATCGGTGACAACGCGGCGAGCGCGCCTACGCGCAGAATGTCGCCGAACAGCGCCCGCTGGAACTTCAGCGCGGCGCGGCGCAGCGGGACGGCCGCGTTTCCGTAGGCCAATCGCGCGAGCAGAACGGCACAGTTGAGCGACGCAACGACGACGACGGAAACCGCGCCGCCGGCGATGCCGAGGCGAGGTGCGCCAAACCAACCGAGTATCAATGCGCCGGACAACGGAATCTGCACGGCGGCGCCCGCGACCATCATCAAGGCGGGCGTCTTCATATCGCCCATGCCGCGAAAGACTGCGCCAAGCAGCGCCATCATCCAGATGAACACGCAGCCGCCGAACAGGATTCCCGCATAGCTGCGGGCTTGTTCGAGTATCTCGCCGTGCGCGCCCACCGCGACCAGAATTTTTTCTCCGAACGCGCGATCGAGAACGAAGAACACTGTTGCTGCCATGACGGCGATCGACAGCGCGTGCCAGACCAGTTGTTCGGCGCGCTGCGCATTTCCGCTGCCCAACGACCTCGCAATGGCGCTGGTCACGGCGCCGCCGAATGCGCCGCCCGCCAGCATCTGCATGAGCATCAACCACGGAAAGACGAGCGCGATGGCGGCGAGCGAGACGGTGCCAAGCCGGCCGATGTACCAGGCTTCTACCATGCTGACGCTGGCTTGAACGAGGAACCCGAGCGCGTTCGGTGCGGCCATTCGCAGCAGCAGCGGCAGGATTGCACCGTCGAGCATCTGTTGCGTGTGGTCACTGATCGATCGACCGACGACGGGACCCGGCGCGTGCGAAGGCAGGTTTATGGAACGCTCCGGGAAGCTACGAGGTGCAGAAAGGACCATAGTTCGGTCACTATCAGGGCGCAAGCGAGTGGAGACTTGGTCGAAATGAAAATTGCCATTGCCGGAATCGCCCACGAGACGAATACGTATTGCCGCGGACGGACGCAAGCAAAGGACTTCTACCAACTACGCGGTGAGCGCGTGTTTATCGCGCGTGGTACCGAAACGGGATTGGGCGGCGCGCTGAAGACGTGCGAAGAGTTGGGCATCGATGTCGTGCCGATCCTGTTCTGCGACGCGCAGCCTTCCGGCATCGTTGCGCGCGAGACTTACGATGCCTTCAAGGCCGAGATCCTGCGCGGTATCGGTGAAGCGATGCCGCTCGACGGTGTATTCCTGTCGCTGCACGGCGCCGGCGTGGTCGAAGGCATCGAAGATCTCGAAGGCGACCTGTGCGCCGCGGTGCGCGAAGTGATCGGCGAAGCGGTGCCGATGACGGCGGGCTTCGATCTGCACGGCAACGTCACACAAGCGATGGCCGATGCGCTCGACGGTGCGTTCGCGTGCCATCAATACCCGCACATCGACATGCATCTGCGCGCCGAGGAAGCGATCCGGTTGATCGTGCGCATGCACAAGGAAGGGTTCCGGCCGGTTCTGCATGTCGAGCACGTGCCGATGCTGCTGCCCACGACCACCACGTTCGAAGGTATCGGCCAACGCACCCTGGAGCGCATGTTGGCGGCGGAAGCGGAACCGGGCGTCATCGATGTCAGCTGGTTCCACGGCTTTCCCTACACGGACGTCACGCATATCGGTACGTACGTCGTCGTGACCACGGAAGGCGACGGCGAGCAGGCGCGACGCGTCGCGAAGGAGCTGGCGAAATCGATATGGGACGAACGCGAACAGTTCCGCGCCCGCAGCCTCACGGCGGAAGAAGCGGTGGCAGAGGCGCTGTCGCGCGTAGAAGAACTGCAGGCGGCCGGACGCACGGCTCCCGTGGTGATCAACGAGACATCCGATAACTGCGGCGGCGGCACGCCGGGCGACGGCACCCATCTGCTTCGCGCCATGCTCAACGCGAAGCTTCCTAGTGCGTGCTTCGGCTTCATTGTGGATGCCGACGTTGCGGCGCAGGCGCATGCCGCAGGTTGTGGGGCGACGATCGCGGTCGTTCTCGGCGCCAGGTACGACGACTTGCACGGCGCGCCGATCGAGGCGCGCGCCTACGTGAAGTCGTTATCGGACGGGCGCCTGGTGATGCAGGCGATGTCGAAGGGCGCACCGCTGAACCTCGGACCGATGGCGCGACTCATCATCGACGGCATCGACGTGATCGTGGCCTCGCGTCGCTCGCAAACGTTCGACCCGGAGCCGTTCCTCGCGCTCGGTATAGACGTAACCAGATACCGGATCGTGGCGCTGAAATCGAGCAACCACTTTCGCGCGGGTTTTAAGGATGTGGCCGGTGCAATCGTCACGGCCGACCCGCCGGGTCTTACGACGCATCACGTCGAGATCTTCCCTCGGCATCGGGCAGCCGAGCCGTTGTGGCCGCTGCATGCGGAAGCTCACTACTCGGTTACCTGAGGGGAATGAAGATGATCAAGGTGAACAGATTCCTCCGCATGGCCGCTGGTGCGATGGCCGGTGCTGCGTTTGCGTCTGCGGCTGCTTTTGCAGACGAAACGCTAATCGTGCGCGATGTGCTCGGCCCTGAGGGTCCGTTGTATGTGGACGGCAATCTCTACTACGTCGGCTGGATATCCAACACGCTGTCGAAGTGGGACGGCAAAACGACCACGGTTCTGAATTCCGCAGTGGGCTGCGGCCACAACGGCCTGGCATTCACGAAACAGCGCACGTTCATGATCGCGTGCACGAACGATCCCGGCGCGATCTTCGAAGCGGACATGACCGGGAAAGAGCTGCGTCGATGGGATAGCGATGCCGATGGAAGGAAGTTCGACGGCGGCATAAACGACGTCGTGGTGACGGCCAACGGCGGCGTGTATGCCACCGCGTTCGGCCCGTTCGTCGATCCACCGACCGTCGTGATCGGCAAAATTCTCTATCTCGCACCGGGCGCGCAGAGTTGGATCGAAGTGGCGAACGACCTCAACTACGCCAACGGCATCGGTGTGTCGCCGGATCAGAAGACGCTCTACGTGAGCGAAACCGTTGGCAACAGCATCAAGAAATTCTCGATCGAGGCGGATGGTTCGTTGAGCCACAGATCGAACTTCGCGTTGCTGAACCTGCTGGTAAAGAACAAAGCCGAGTCGTGGTACATCGGGCCCGACAGCATGAAGGTGGACAGCAAGGGCAATATCTACGTGGCGCAATGGTCCGGCGGGAAAGTGCTGAAGCTGTCGCCGGAGGGAAGGCTGCTGCATGTCTTCGAGATCGACGCGGGCGCCGGCACCACGAACGTCGCGTTTGGCCCCGATGAGAAAGAGTTGTACGTAACTGTGGTGAAAGACCCGAACGACCCACAGGCGAACGGTTCG
The DNA here is from genome assembly GCA_031363335.1 of Gammaproteobacteria bacterium. Taxonomy (GTDB): domain Bacteria; phylum Pseudomonadota; class Gammaproteobacteria; order Pseudomonadales; family Azotimanducaceae; genus DATJGR01. Next base: position 128 of record JANLUG010000297.1, on the reverse strand, counting down.
ATCGTCAAGGTCCCGAACGTCGAATAGCAAGCATCAGAACGGCGTGTCCGGAAACGCGATCTTCGCCGGCGCGCCGGCCAGTGTCGTATGCAGATGCGTGAAGAAACTACCGATCCCGGATGCGCCTT
>JANLUG010000287.1:0-3048 GCA_031363335.1 Gammaproteobacteria bacterium | reverse complement strand
CGCCCGTCGGAATCGACGATCAGGAACATCCGGCTGCGTTTCACCGGCAGCTCCTTGCGAGGTTTCGGTGAGGGGTAAAGCTGTGTGACGTTGTCTCGATGCGCGGCGCAACTCGTCGCCGCCGGACAATCACCACAGCGCGGTTTCGAGCGCGTGCAGAGTGTTGCACCCAGATCCATGATCGCTTGCGTGTAATCCGCAACGCGCGGTGTCGGCGTGTTTGCATCCGCGTGCGCCCACAGCTGTGCGGCGACCGAGCTCTGGCCCGGATACCCCGGCACGGTGAAGTGGCGCGCGAGCACGCGTTTGACATTGCCGTCGAGAATTGGCGCTCTGATGCCGTATCCCGCCGAGAGAATTGCGCCGGCAGTCGAGCGTCCCACACCGGGCAACGCGATCAATGCGTCGAGGTCCTTCGGTAGCTCGGCGCCGTGATCGGTCGCAATCCGTTTTGCGGCAGCATGAAGATTGCGACCGCGCGCGTAGTAGCCGAGGCCGGTCCACAGATGCAGCACGTCGTCGAGTTCTGCGCGCGCCAGCGTATCGACGTTGGGGAATCGCGCCATGAACCGTTCGAAGTACGGGATCACCGTTGCTACTTGCGTCTGCTGCAACATCACTTCGGAGATCCACACGCGGTACGGCGTGCGTGGATGTTGCCAAGGTAGATCCTTCCGGCCGTGAACGTCGAACCACGCGAGGACCTGGTCGGCGAACCTGGTCATGGGTCAGGGCGACTTCGGCTGCTGCTTGCCCTTGTTCAGCATCTCGAGCAGAGACTTCGCGGCATCGCGATATTGTTCGGGCACTTTTTCGTCGATCGCCTTGTCGAGCCGCGCCTTCGCTTCGGGGTTCTTGCCGGATAACGCATCGGCCACCAGTTGGCGCGTACCGTCCTCATCTGCACCGCACTTCGGCGCGGCGAGCGAACCCTTACATCGGATCGGCAGCGCCAGCCCCATCAGCGCGGAACTCACTTTGAAGCTCTGGTACTTCGGGTCTTCGTTCACGGTGACAGTGGCGCGCAGATCCATGTCGTCGGCGAGCGTGTCGAGTTTGCCCTTCGCCTTCAGCGTCAGATTGTCGAGCGCAACGTCGAAGACGTGTTCAGTGCCGTTTGCGTCCCAGTTGCCGGTGAAGCGCTGATACTTCAAACGATCCGGCCACGCCTTCACCTTGTCTGTACCACCCGCAAGGTTGGCGACGGCGAGCGCGGCGTTCTTGATTTCGGTGATGTTGATCATGCCCTGACCGCCGTCGAAGGTGGTGTGGCCGTTGAGCGACGCGATCAGATCATGGCGCGTGTTGCCGTGCAGTTTCAGATCGCTGCCGGCGAGAAAGAATGCGATCCAATCGTATTTCGCGTCGAGCCAGGCGAGCAGCGCCTGGCTGTCGACATGGTTCAGCTTCGGCACGACATTCCACTGCGGCGTATCGCCGCGCGCGTCGATCTTCAATGCGGTCGCCGCGGTGCCGCCGAAGAAGGAGGGAAGATCGACGGTAGCGTCGATCGTGCCGGAGTCGCTGCTCGAGATGATGGACGTGTGGTCGAACGTCGCGCCTTCGTAGACCAGTTGGCCGATGGCGATCTTGCCGCTCCAATCGGTCTTGCGGATCAATTCGATCGGCAGCAGCGGCTCATCGAGCGACGGATCGATCGCAATTGACGGGGCTGCGAAGGCAAGCGCGGCGAACGAGCCGGCGCCGAGCGAGGCAACCGCTGTTTTTGTGGACGGCACTACAAAACGGTCGGTCGAAAGATCGAAGGTAACGTTCGACTTCGCGCCGATCGTGGTGCCTATCTTGCCGGTGACCACCGAAGGTCCATAGCGCAGTTCAGAGTCGGCGAGGTCGATGCGTTTTTCCGTCGCGGTGAATGCGGTCTTGATGCCAATAGGCGCGTCGAACCGCGTGCCCAGAACCGCAGCAAGTCCATCGAGCGATTGTTGCGGCAGATCCAGGTGACCGCTGTATCGAGCGGACGTGAGCAGATCGGTGGCCGCGACATCAAAATTCGCGGTGATTCTGGCGATCTCCACATGCGCGTTCTGCAGATCGAGCGTGCCGGCGACTGTGTTCATCCGCGCGTCTGCCTTCAGCTGAAACGGCAGACCCGGCTTGCCGTACAAGCCGCTGACGTCGATCGCGTCGATCTGCCACTCGGTGACCGCCTGATCGAAGGTGATGTCCGCTGCGATGTTCAATGGGGTTTCGCGTTCAGCGTCCTTGACCGTCAACTTTGCGCGCAACGGGAAGCGCTTGTTCGGAGCGATGCCGCTCATGTGCAGCGCGTCGATGCTGATCTGCTTCGCTTTGTCGTCCACGACGTGGTCGATCACCGCGTCGTTCAGCGCAACGCTGGCAACTTCCCACGGACCGAACTCTTTCGAGGAACCGCTCTGTGCCGGCGGTGGAATCGGTACCGGCGGCACTGCGGGGCCGACGTGACCGGGCGGCATCCAGTTCGCGTGATCGCCGTGCTGTTCGAGCTTGGCGCGCAACCCGTCGATCGCGACACCCTGGATCACGAGCTTCGGGTTCTTCGACAGCAATGGCCACAGATCGGCGTCGAGCCGCAGCGTGTTCGCGGTGAGCATCGGTTGCTTCGCATCGGCCGCCCAATCGGCCGTGATGTCTTTTGCGACGAGTTGAACCGGCGGCCACAGGCGCCACGACAGATCACCCCGGATGCCGACGGCGAGGCCGGTACGCGATTGGATCAGTTCAACGAGTTGTGGCTTGTACCGGTTGGCATCCGAGAGCAGCCACCACACACCGGCGACGAACGTGCCGAGAACAACGAGCGTGATCAGCAGAATTTTGCGCATGGCGCGCAGTATACGGGAAGCACGCAATCGAACCGCCGGAGCGACTTTGGATTGTCCGGCTCCGGCGCGTTCGAGCTAAGGAATGTCCGCAAAACCTACCTCCTTGTCAACTAACGACGATATAATGGCGCGCATCGATCAGCAGGATGGGGACGATGGCGAAGCAGGGATCATTCGCGGGTACGGGGTTCGAGAAGTACGGGCGTAAGACGCGTCGAGA
>JANLUG010000203.1:0-3762 GCA_031363335.1 Gammaproteobacteria bacterium | reverse complement strand
AACCCATCACCCGTGAACAACTCGTTTCGTATTTCAACGACGAGGGCTTCAAGGTTTCGTCGACCGGCAACGGCGACGAGGTGGTCGGACTCGTCAACGACACGAACGTCATTCTGGTGTTGCTCGACATCAAGCTGCCGGGCAAAGACGGCCTGACGCTGACGCGCGAGATCCGCGCGCACTCGGACATCGGCATCATCCTGGTGACGAGCAAGCAGGAACAGATCGACCGCATCCTCGGCCTCGAAAGCGGCGCCGACGACTATGTGACGAAACCATTCGATCCACGCGAACTGCTGAGCCGCGCCCGCAACCTGATCCGCCGTGTGCACATTCAGCAGCGCCAGCGCCGCAAGAATCACATCCGCAAGTTCGCCGGCTGGACGCTCGACCTGAACAAGCGCGAACTGACGTCGCCCGAAGGCGAGGCGAATCAACTGTCGGCCGGTGAATACCAGCTTTTGCTGTCGTTCATGGAAAAGGCCGGCGAAGTGATGAACCGCGACCAGATCATGAACCGCATCCGCAACCGCGAGTGGTTTCCGGACGACCGCTACATCGACGTATTAGTCGGCCAGCTGCGCAAGAAGCTCGGTGAACGCGCCGCCACTGCCAAGATCATCACCACGATCCACGGCACCGGCTATCTGTTCACGCCTGAGGTCGTGTAACTTAAGCCTGCTCTGCCTCGACCCACCTGACCGGCGGAGCAAGCTCACCGCCCATGGCTGAATTCGAGTTAGACATTGAGAAGCGCATCTACGAGAGCGCCAGCACGCTCGTGCACCGCGGGCGGCTGGGCGATCGTCCGGTCATCATCAAGACGCTGAAGCCGTCTGCCGCGGGTCCCAGCGCCGTCGCCCGTTATCACCACGAATTCGCCGTCAACCAGTCGCTGACGAGCCCCTACGTCGTCCGTGCGATCGAACTGACCGAGCACGACAGCCGCATTCTGTTCGAAGACGTGCACGCGAACGCGCTGCGCGAACTGATTCGCCAGGGCAACCTGACGTTCGAGCAGAAGCTCGCGATCTCGATTCAACTCTGTCAGGCGCTGCAATCGATCCACGACGAAGGCGTCATCCATCGCGACATCAATCCGGCAAACGTCGTCTGCAATCCCGAGGCGGAACTCGTCCGGCTCATCGACTTCGGCCTCGCGACGCTCGCGCCGCGTGAATATCCCGATGCAACCGGTATTGCACACCTCACCGGCACGCTGCCGTACATCTCTCCGGAGCAGACCGGCCGCGTCAATCGCGTGGTGGACTACCGCACCGACCTGTATTCGCTCGGCGCGACGTTGTACGAACTGTTCACCGGTTCGCCGCCGTTCACGAACAGCGATCCGCTCGAATTGATCCACTTCCACATCGCGCGCCTCGCAACGCCGGTGAAGGAAGTGAATCCGACGTTGCCGCAGTGGCTTTCGGACATCGTGCAGAAATTGCTCGCGAAGCAGCCGGAAGATCGTTATCAGAGCGCGGCTGCGGTGCGCGCCGACCTCGAGGAAGGCTACGAACTGTGGGCGAGCCATGCGGACACCGAGAGCTTCGCGCTCGGCCGCACCGACGCGCGCGGACAGTTGTCGATTCCGAAGCGGCTATATGGCCGCGAGGACCAGGTCAAAACGCTGAACACGTTGCTCGACCGCGCGACGCGCGGCGAAATGGCGATCGTGCGCATTCTCGGCGGACCCGGCATCGGTAAAGGCGCGTTCATCGATTTCGCATTGAGCAGCATCGCCGAACGGCACGGCCTTGCGGCGCGGGTTCGACCAACGGCGGATCAGTTCGGCAGCGGCCTCGAACTGTTGCGCGAACTGGCGGCGGCGCTCGTACGCCAGTTGCTGTCGCGACCGACCGCCGACGTCGAAGCGTTCGTCGTGCGCTTGAAACGGTTGACCAACGACAACCCGGGGCCGCTCATCGCGCTCGTTCCGGATCTCGCCGCGATCATCGATTCCGATGGCGCCGACGATTCGACGCTGTACGGCCGCGCCGAGGAACATCTGCTGCGCGCGCTGCTGCGCGCGTTCAGCCCGTTGCCTGTTGCGATCGCGGTCGAGCAGGCCGACCGCGTCGATCCGGATACGGTCGCCGAGTTGTTGTCGGTTGCGTTGCACGGCCGCCACCTGCTCGTGCTGATGACGGCCGAAGACAGCGACCTGCGCGAATTCAAAGACGCGCGCATCGCCGGTAAAACGACGGACATCGTTTTGACGGCGCTCGACAAGGCGCATTTGCGATCGCTGCTCGCAGACCTGCTGTCGCAATCGGAAGCGCGCGTTCGGGAACTCGCCGCAGAGATCCACGGCAAAACCGACGGTGTGCCGTCGCACGTGCTCGAACTGCTGTTCGAACTGCACGACCAGAACGCGCTGTTCTACGACGCGCTGCATAACCAATGGACGTGGGACCTCGAACAGGTCCGCGCGCATTTCTTCTCCGACAACACCCGCGAACGGATCGAACGGCAGCTGGAAAAGCTGCCGGGCGAAACACTGGAAGCGATGGAAATCGGCGCGTGTATCGGCGACAGCTTCGACGCCGCGCTGGTTGCAGCGGTCTCCTCGGAGTCGCCGCCGATCATCGCCGGACACCTGCGTAAAGCCGTTGGCGAAGGACTGATCGGCGGACTGCGCGAAGACCAGGAGCGCGGTACGCGCTATCAGTTCGCGCATCCGCGCGTGCGCGCGCTGATCTATCAGCGGATCAACGACGCACGCAAGCTCGACATCCATCTCGTGATCGCCGACGCGCTGATTCATACCGACACCACCGGCACTTCGGCAAAGCGCATCGCCGACCAGTTCAATGCAGCGGGTGGCCCGTTCGATGCGGACACGTCGCGTCGCAACGCAATCGCGCACTACAACCTGCTGGCCGCGCGTGAGGCGCTGGTCGAAGGCGCTTTCCAGCCCGCATTCAAATACTGCCGCAGCGGCCTCGCGCTGTTTCCGCTGAATCCGCGCCAATCGCTCGGCGCCGACCACGCGCAGCTCGTGCAGGCGCTAATCGAATGCGCCGCCGAAGGCGCTTTCCTGTGCGGCGACTTCGAACAGCTGACGCGCGTGTTCACCCGCGCCGACTACCAGCAGGTCGGCACCAGCAGCGCGCTGACGGAACTGCGCGTTCGCGCGGCACTCGCGCAGAACGAACTCGGTGAAGCGATCGAACTCGCCGAAGCGAGCCTCGCGCGGTTGCCGCACCAGGTGCTGTCGCCGCGCTGGGGAATAGCGTTTATGCGCGCGACGCGACCATTGCCGGTCGACGTGCCGATTCTGACCGACGGCCGCTTGAAGGAAGCGTTCCGGCTCGAGGCGCAGCTCGTCCACGCCGGCTACCACGTCGGCGGGCGTCAATCGCGACTCGCGCAGGACATCATCATCCGCGCGCACAGCTCCGGTTACAGCGCCGAAGTCGCGTTTGCATTCGCATCCGAAGCAGTGCGGCACGTCGCCATCGACAAGGTCGACAAGGCCAAGGCGCTCGCAACAACGGCGCGCCAGCTTGCGCACCGGTTCGCCGACGACAAATTCTCCACGCGCGCGCTGACGTTGTTGTCGGGCCTCACCGATCACTGGACCGGATCGATGGAGCAGACGCTCTCGCCATTGACCGAGAACACGCGCCGCAGCATCGCCGCGCACGACTACGAATTCGCGCTGGTCGCCATCGTCTTCTATGCCACCAACGCGTTGGCGCGCGGCATGGAACTCGCGTCGCTGTCGCGCGAACTCGCCGCCCGCCTCGCCGATGT
>JANLUG010000123.1:0-7839 GCA_031363335.1 Gammaproteobacteria bacterium | reverse complement strand
TTCGCACCGCGCGCCTGCAGGTCGCGCTGCAGCGTTTCGGTCAGCGACAGCACGCCATGTTTGCTGACGCCGTAAGTACCGCCGCCGGGCATCAAGCCGGCGAGCGATGCCGTATTCACGATGTGGCCTTCCTCACCGTGGGCGAGCATGTGCGGCACGAATGCCTGCAGGCCATAAAGCACACCCCAGAAATTCACGCCCATCACCCATTGCCAGTCTTTATCCGACACTTCCCAGATCGGCTTCAACCCGCCGGCCATCGCCGCGATGCCGGCGTTGTTGCAGACGATGTGCACCTTGCCGAATTCGTCGATGGCGCGCTTTGCCAGCGCCTCGACCGACTCCTGGATCATCGTGTTGGCGACCACGCCGATCACCCGTTGCTGGCGTTTTTCGAATTCCTGCACCGTGCGGTCGAGCGCGTCCTTCTCGATGTCGGCGAGCACGACGTTCATGCGCGCCTGCGCGAAGCGTTCGGCCAGTGCGCGGCCGATGCCGCTGGCAGCACCCGTGATCACGGCGGTCTTTCCTTCGAACTGCTGCATGACTTCCCCCCCATTTCCGACAAGTTTGAATCGATGCGGGGGAGCATAGCGATGCGGTGGCGACGTTGCACATGCCACCCGCCTTCCGGCAGTATCGTCACCCCAATTCCCCGCGTGACCAACCAGCACGCCTGCCCTCAACTCAGGAGAGATAACAATGATCTATATTCGCGCGTGTCTCGCAGTCGTCGCCGTTGCAGTTGCCGCATCGGGATGTCAATCGAACCAGCAGGTTCTCACTGCCTCGCAACCGCAAGCGCTCGAAGTTGCAGCCAAGCGCGCGCAGTTCGAGTTCAACTGCCCGCAAGCCACCGGCTCGGTGCTGTCGAGTGAGATGACGCAGCCGCCGATCGAAGGTCCGTTGCTGCGCGGCGTCGAGCGCGCCGAATACACGATCGGCGTGTCCGGCTGCAATCAGCGCCAGACGTACATCGTGATCTGCCCGCAAGATGGCACCGGCGGCTGTTTCGCAGCTGAAGGCAACAACTGATCTGAAGCTTCGCGCTCAACTCGAGGACTCGACAATGCAGATGGGACGAACTTCGGCGGTAAAACGCCTCGCTACGGCTACGACGGTTGTGGCTCTGGCGGGGTTCGCGTTCGACGCGGCCGCGCAGGACGGCGGCCCATTTGCCGCGGTAAAAGCAGCAGCGGCACAAAACCAGGCGGCGCTGCGTCAGTACACCTGGATCCAGACCACGCAGATCAGCCTCAAGGGCGAAGTGAAGGCGACGAAGGTCGAGTCGGTTCTTTACGGCCCCGACGGAACGCAGCAGAAAACCGTGATCTCTGCGCCGCAGCCGAAGCAGGAGCCCGGCATACGCGGTCGCATCGAAGCGAGCGAAGAGGCCGACCTGAAGGCCACGCTCGAAAGCGCCGCCGTACTGGTGCAGAGCTACGTTCCGCCGTCGCCCGATAAACTGCAGGCCGCCGTCGCCGCCGGCGATATGCAGGCGCTGACCGCGCAGCCCGGCCAAGCCATTCTGGCGTTCTCGAACTATCAGCTGCCCGGCGATGCGCTGACGTTGACGATGAACCTGGAACCAAGGGTGATCCAATCGATCGACGTCTCGACCTGGCTCGATGCGCCGAGCAAGCCGGTCACGCTCGTCGTGCAGATGCAGCAGCTACCCGACGGCACCAACTATCCGCAGCTCTCGACGCTGACCATTCCGTCGAGCAATGTACAGGTGGTGATCAACAACTCGGATTATCAGAAAGTCTCGATGTGACAGGAATGCACGTCACGGATGCCAACGATTTGACGAGGGTGCGGTAACTTGGCCGCACCGCTCGACGACGTCAGCGTCATCAGCATCGAAAGCTGGATGGCGGCGCCCAGCGCCAGCGCGATCCTCGCTGACCTGGGTGCGGACGTCATCAAGGTGGAACCGCTGACCGGCGATCCGATGCGCGGCCTGAGCCGGCCGGCGAAAATCGAAGGCGCATTCAAGACGTATGACCTGCAGTTCGACGTCGACAACCGCGGCAAGCGATCGATCGCGGTCGCGCTCGATACCGACGCAGGCGCCGACCTGGTGCGGCGGCTGATCGCCAGCGCCGACATCTTCATGTGCAATCTGTTGACGCACCGGCAGACGCGCTTCGGGCTCGACCCGGCGAACCTGCTGAAGATCAACCCGAAGCTCGTCCATGCGACGTTGACCGGCTACGGCACGACCGGCCCCGAAGCGAAACGCCCCGGCTACGACGTCACCGCGTTCTTTGGTCGTTCGGGTCTCTACGATTCGAGTCGCGAAGGCGACGACGGCACGGTGCCGATGGCGCGCCCGGCGCAAGGTGATCACACCACCGGACTCGCACTCGTCGGCGCGATCCTCGCCGCGCTACGCATGGCGGAGCGCACCGGCAAGGGCCAGGTCGTGGAGACTTCGCTGTTCGAAACCGCGGTGTGGACGCAAGCAACCGATTACGGCGTCACCGCCGTAGACCGTGCACCGGTCCGGCGCCGCGCCCGCCATCAAATGCTGACCCCTACCGCGAACCGTTATCCGTGCGGCGACGGCAAATGGGTGGTCTTCAACATGCCGGAGGAATCGGCGTGGCCGCGGTTGTGCAAGGCGATCGGCCGCGAGCAATGGCTCTCGGATGCACGCTTCAAGGACGCGCGCAGCCGTTACCAGAACATGGCGGAGCTCGTCGACGGCGTCGATCAGGCACTCGCTGCAAAGAGTCGCGACGAATGGGGCGTGATCTTCGACGCCAGCGGCCTGATCTGGGGACCGGTGCTCGCGCTGCACGAAGTCGCGATGGACCCGCACGCAGATGCGATCGGCCTGTTCCCCGAAATCCAACATCCCGAGTTCGGTGCGTATCGCACCGTAAACGCGCCGATGCGCTTTCAGACGGCCGACGTCAAGCCGCGTTCGCCGGCACCGATCCTCGGCGCACACTCGCGCGACGTGATCAGGTCGTTGGGGCTGTCCGATACGGAGATCGACGCGCTGATCGAGCGGAAGATCCTCGGCGCCTGACGTTCTTCAGTAGCACGCTTCCTCAACCGGCGCGGCTCGGACGCCAGGCTCCGGAGGCGGCACAAATTGATCGGCCGCCGCGGGCGGCAGCGGCGCGTGTGCATCGCGCGCGTCGGATAGCGGTGTTATGTAGAGCTAATCGTCTTCGACAGTGACCACGGCTTGGTGGGGGGAGATGCCCCAGTCGACCAGCCACAAATCGCAACTCGAACCGCTGCCGACTACACAACGCCTGCGAATCTGCACGCCGGCGCGTCCGGCGAAACTCACCAACAGCCAGCGCGCCGTCTCTGTGCCGTCGATATCCGTGGTTGGCGGATAGCTCGGGAGCGGTGGCGGCGGCGTGTCGGACCATGTCTTGTTGATCGGAGCCATCGAGCCATCCTCTCACCACTGGGACATCGGGTGAGCGCCTTTTCTGCAGCGGAATACGTCTACAGCGGAATACGATCGGCGAGGAAGCGCCGGATTTCGGCCACCACATCCGGCAACGCGTCGGACATATGCAGGTGGTGCGGTCCTTCGAGCGTGACTTCCTCGAACACCGGCAACACCGGCCGAACCAGATCCAAGGAATGCCTGAACCAGTCCTCGCCGTCGCGTGCGGCGATCATCAGCGTGGGCGCGGTAGTGCGCTTTGCGAGCGCCACAACGATGTCGTCGGGTTGACGCTGCGTATGTGTGCGCCGGATGCGCGGTTCGGTCGACCAGACATAACCGGCTTCCGTCCTCCGGTGGCCGCGTTCGACCAGCGCGCGCGCGGCTGCAAACTCGATTCCTTTCGCCTGCTCGAGGCGTTGCGCCATCGCATCGAGCGACGCATAGCCGCGCAGCGTTCCATCGGTATTCGTCAGGCACGTATCCAGATTTTCGCGGATACCGTCCAGCACCTTGTCGATCGAAGTCGCTTCGACATATCCGTCGATGCAGATCTGCACTGAAACCCGCTCGGGATAGATGCCGACGAGTTGCGTGCTGTACTCGGCGCCCATCGAATGCGCGACGATCGCAAACCGCGGCCACTCGAGCCGATCGGCAACCGCGATGACGTCCTGCGCATCGAGCCAGCCCCAGTAGCCGACGTCGGGCGAGCGCGCCTGCGAACGGCCGTGGCCGGCGAAGTCCATCGCGAACAGGTCGAGCTCCGGCATCGCCTGTGCAAACGCATCGAACGAGTTCGCGTTGTCGAGCCAGCCGTGCAGCGCGATCGTAGGTATACGACCGCCGCGAAAACGTTTGCCGGCAATCGTGCGGCCGCCGACATCGAACGTGACTTCATCACATGCGCGCATCGTTTCCTCGTGCGAGTAGATCAAGCCTGACGGTGTGGAATCCGAATGACGATGCCCGTACACGCTGTATCGAGCACGATCTGACATGCGAGCCGGCTGTTCGATTCGCGTTCCCATACATACTCGAGCATCTCGAGTTCGTCCGGCCGCGCCGGCTTGATTCGCTCGAACCAGTTCGACTCCACGTAACAGTGGCACGTCACGCACGTACAAGCGCCGCCGCACTGTGCCCGTATGCCCGCCACGCCGTGATCGAGCGCGCAGTCCATCACCGTTTCACCGGCAACGGCCGCATGCGTTTCGCGCGCCCCATCGGGATGCACGAAGATCACCTTCGTCAATGCCGCGTCTCGAATTCTCAGGAGCGGCGCAGCGTGACCGACGCGTTCCTCTCGTGCAACCTCTCGCGCAATAAGAACAGTGCCGTTACCATGCGGCATGATCCTCGATCTACATGCCCATTCGATCAAATCGGACGATGGTCGCGCGAAAGTGCGCAACTATTGCCAGTGGATTCGCTCGCGCGAGATTCCGATCGACGGTTTTGTACTGACCGAACACCGGCAGTTCGATGCCGAATCCGATTACGCAGCACTCGCGGAGGAATTCGATCTGACCATTCTGAAAGCGAGCGAAGTCGAAACCGACTACGGCCACGTGTTGGTGTTCGGCGTCAACGACGCGCTGCGCGGTGCATTCGATTTCGGCAACATCCACCTGTCGCTCGCCGATGTCATCGATGCGTGCGCCAAACACGGCGCCATTGCAGTGCCGTGTCATCCGGGACGCAAACGGGTCGGCATGGCGGCGCATCTCGACGTGCTCGGCGTACCGGCCGGTGTGCGGATCGTCGAAACGTTGAACGGCGGCAGCCGTCACGGCGAAGACGCCATCGCCGCATCGATGGCGCAACAGCATCACTATCTCGGCATCGGCGGCAGTGACGCGCACATCGTCAGTCACATCGGTCGCTGCGCAACTCGCTTCCCGGCGCCGGTGAACAGCGAAGCAGAACTCGTGGAAGCGCTGCGCGCGGAAGATTTCAGCGCAGTGTCGTTCAAAACAGCCGAAGCAGAAGAATGACCTTAGACATCGAAGATCTGAAAACGCGCTTCTTGAACGTCGACTTCGACGAACAGACGTTCTCGATCACCGCGGCGAAGCTCGCGGATTACGCGAAGACGTGCGGTGAACTCGCGCCCCGCTACACCGATCCGGCGCATCCGGACTTCCAGGCGCCGCCGACGTTTCCGTCGAGCTTCAATGCCGGTCGCCGGCTGCCCGACGGTTTTCCGAGCCTGCCCGGAATGGGCATGGACGCCGGCAAGGCCGTAACGCCACGCCTGCCGATCCGACCCGACACACCACTGACCGGCAAGAGCCACATCCACGACATCTACACGAAATCCGGACGATCGGGCCGCATGGTGTTCATCGTGTTGCGCATGGAACTGTACGACGCGGCGGGGTCGCATCTGTCGTCTGCGGATACCAGCATGGTGATACGGGAGAAGCCGGACGCATGACGATCAAGACTCTCTCCGACGTCGAGTTCGGCGCGCAGCTGCCGGTATTCGCGCCCGATACGAGCCTCGACAACGTGCGCCGTTTCGCGCGTGCCGCCGGCTGGGACCGACCGCGCTTCACGAATCACGAAGCCGCGCGCGCCGAGGGTCTGCCCGGTGCGCTCGTGCCGGGAATCATGAGTCAGGGTTTCCTCTCCGCGATGATCCACCGCTGGGCACCCGACGCGCAGGTCACGAACATCGACACCGTGTTTCGGGCACCCGTAGTCGTCGACGAGGTCTACCAGATCAGCGGCGTCGTGACCGACATCGACGAACACGAAGGCCACGTCACGATCGACCTGACCGTCACCAACGCTGCTAACGAAACGCGCGTGTTCGGCACAGCGACGGTGAATCTGCCAACTAGCTGATTGAGGGGCGTTCGGCGCGAATTGACGCGTCCGGGCACGACTTCGATGGGGTCGAGCGACGGCGGGTGGTGTGCCGGACACGCTCAAGCCTCCACCTCCACCGGACTACCAGCGCGACCTACGCCGGCCGAAACAGAGGAAGCGCGAGTTCGTCATGAATCTCCCATTCGACGACCACGCGCTGACCCACTTTGATGTCGTTCGCCGGATCGTCCACGCCGATGACGTTCGACAGAATCCGCGGACCTTCCTCGAGATCGATCCACGCCACTGCGTAAGGTACTTGTGCGCGGAAGAACGGATGTTCGGCTTTGCGCACGACGCTGAAGCTGTACACGGTGCCGCGTCCGGATGCGGTATGCCACGTCAAGGCGCTACCGAGACAGCCGGTGCAGTGATGCCGCGGATAGAACACGATCGTTCCGCAATCGTCACAGCGTTGATATTTCAGCTCGCCGTCTTTGGTGGCTTGCCAGAACTGGCGAGTGTCGTGCTCTTTCAGATTCGGCAACGGTCGCTTGATTTCAGCCATCTCAATCTCTCCCGAGAATCACGGTGCCGCCACTGTGCCGGCTGCCCAACATGCCGCCGTTGCCGTGCGCGACGGCGAGCCGCGCATCTTGCACCTGCGATGTCGATTCGCCGCGCAACTGCCTTGTCGCTTCGATCAACAGATAGATGCCGCGCATGCCCGGATGGTTCGACGACAGACCGCCGCCGTCGGTGTTCAATGCGGGGCCGTCGTTCGGCCGGTCGAAACGCAGACGGCCGCCGGTTACGTAAGCGCCGCCCTCGCCTTTCTTGCAGAAGCCGAGGTCTTCGAGCAGCGTCAGCACGGTGATGCTGAACGAGTCGTAGATCATCGCGATGTCGATCTCCGAGGGCTTGATGCCCGCCTCGGCGAACGCGGGCGGTCCGGACTGACGCGCCGCGCTGACGGTGATGTCGCCGCCGTTCTCCGGATATTTTGTGGCTTCGCCGCTGCCGAGAATCCACACGGGCGTCTTTTTGCAATCGCGCGCGACGTCGGCCGCCGCGATCACAACCGCTCCGCCGCCGTCGGAAATCATGCAGCAGTCGAGTCGATGCAGCGGGTCGGCGATCAACGGTGAGTTGATGACGTCGGCAATCGTCGTCTCACGAATATCGAGAAAACCGAGCGCCGTCATCGCGGCGACCGCTTCCGGATTGCGCATGGCGTGCAGGCGCGTCGCGACGCCGATCTCGGCGAGCTGTTCGCTCGTGGTGCCGTATTGGTGCATGTGACGGCGCGCGACCATCGCGTAGTTCGACACGAGCGTCATGCCCGCGAACGAGTCCATGTTCTCCGCGGGGTGCGTGGCGAAGCCGCCGCGGCCGCCGGTGCCGATCGCCATCGCGTTGCTGAGCGCCGTCGAGCCGTATGTCAGCAATGCAACACGCGCCTTGCCCGCGGCAATGTCGCGCTTGGCATGACCGGCGTGGAACTCGTAGGAGCTGCCGCCGACGTTGGTGGTATCGACAACGTTGGGTTTGATGCCGAAATACTCGGCAATGTTCACACCGAAGCCGCCGCCTTCATTGGCGTC
>JANLUG010000110.1:0-3705 GCA_031363335.1 Gammaproteobacteria bacterium | reverse complement strand
GTTCGATCCGGGGGTGATGGATGGACTCGGGCTCGGCTATGCGGCGCTCGCCTCGCGCAACCCCGGTCTCGTCTATGTATCCGTCACACCGTTTGGCCAGACCGGTCCAAAAGCACTGACCACGGCGATCGATCTAACGATCGAAGCAAGCGGCGGCCTGGTCGGACTACAGGGCGACGGCGACCGACCGCCGCTCGCAATCGGCCTGCCGCAGGCGTCCTTTCACGGTGGCGTGCAAGCCGCCGCCGACAGCCTCATCGCTCTGTATGAACGCAATCACAGCGGCCTCGGCCAGCGTCTCGATGTGTCGATGCAGGCCGCGATGATCTGGACGCTGATGAACGCAACCGGCTATCCGGCGAACATCGGCGGCAATCCGCCGGGCACGAGTGAGTTCCGCAACGATGCTCGTCCGACGCTGCTGCCGGGAATGCGCGCGCCGCGCACGATGGCGTGCAAGGACGGCTTCGTCGTGATCGGCACATACCAACCCGGCATCGGCGAACGCACGCTCGACGGCATGTTGCGCTGGGCCGGCGACGACGGTGAGGCAGACGCCGATCTGATCGCGCGCAGCTGGCTCACATACATGAACGACCTCGTCGCCGGTACGTTGTCTGTCGACGATTTCAACCGCGGCTACGACACGATCGGCGCGTTCGTTGCGAAGCGGACGAAGCGCGAACTGCTCGACGGCGCGCTCGAACGCAAGCTGCTGCTCGCGCCGATCCACGACGTGACCGACGTGCGAGCCGATCCACAACTGGCGTCTCGCGGTTACTGGACAGAGGTTGGCGGAGACCTTCACCCTGGCCCCTTCGCGAAGCTGTCTGCAACGCCGATTCGGATGAACACGCCCGCTCCGAAGCTCGGCGCAGACCAAGGGCTGCTGAACGCGAACCGCGTTAAAAGGCCGGCTGTCGCCGTCCGCAAGAATTCGACCGCGCCGATTTTCGAAGGCCTCAAGGTCGCCGACTTCGCCTGGGTCGGCGTCGGGCCGATCATCAGCAAGGCGCTGGCCGACCACGGTGCCACGGTGATTCACGTCGAATCCGAAGTGAAAACCGATCTGCTGCGCTCACTGCCGCCGTTCAAGAACGCCGAGCCAGGGCTCAACCGGTCGCAGTTCTTCGCGAACTTCAACACGTCCAAGCAGGGTCTGCGCCTGGAGCTGAACGAACCTAACGATCGCGCGTTGGCGCGGAAGCTGGCCGACTGGGCCGACGTCGTGGTGGAGAGCTTCACGCCTGGAACGATGGCGCGATATGGCCTTGAGTACGCGACGTTGTCGGCACACCGCAGCGATCTCGTGATGGTGAGCACCTGCATGCGCGGGCAAACCGGCCCGGAACGCCATTACACCGGCTTCGGTAATCAGGGCGCTGCGCTCGCGGGGCTCGTTGCGATCACCGGCTGGCCTGACCGAGCGCCGGCCGGACCGTGGGGTGCGTATACCGATTTCATTACGCCGCGTTACGGTGTGGCTGCGCTCACGGCTGCGCTATTGCACCGCGACGCCACCGGACAGGGACAGTACATCGATCTGTCGCAGATCGAAGCCGGCATTCAGTTCCAGGCTCCGTTGATACTCGATCACGCCGTCAACGGACGCATCGCCGTTGCTGCGGGAAATGCATCGAGCTACGCATGCCCACACGGCACGTATCGCACGCGCGGCATCGAACGTTACATCGCAATCGGCGTGGTCACGGCAGCGCAATGGACGTCGCTGGCCGCGCTCGTGTCGTTCTCGCCATCGTTGCGAGCGCTGACGGAACTGCACGATCGCATCGCCCGGCGCGACACGATCGAGATAGAACTCGCGCAATGGTGCGCCGGGCAGGACGCATTCGAACTCGCCGACCGCCTGCAAAGCGCCGGCGTGCCGAGTTATCCGGTGATGCGCCCGACCGATCTGTTCGAAGACGCGCAGCTGCAGCACCGTGGCTTCTTCGTCACGCTCGACCATCCGGTGATGGGGCCGACGCCGTACGACGGACCGGTGACGCGATTCTCGCGAACGCCGGCGCAATTGCGCCGGCCTGGTCCGTTGTTAGGACAGCACAGCGACGAGATTCGCAAGGGGCTCACCGAATCGCCGGCGTGATGCCCGACGATTCGGCTTGCCACAGGCATCCGCAGCATCATCGAGTACGGAGGATGATCTCGCCCTTCGTACTGCCATTGAATGCCGACATCGCAGCACCGCCGCTTGCGTCGCGCAGCAGCACCTTTCCCTTACCCGTCGTCGCGATGCGCCCGGTTGCGCCCGCGAAGATCCCGGTACCTCCCGAGACAACATCGTGACCGCTGAACGTAAAGGTGCTGTCCTGGTAGTTGTAGCAGAGCGATCCGTCTTCGAACTGCGTGTAATACATGTCGCCCGATTCGACCCGGATCGCGCTCGCACCCGAGGTGAAGGACTGCTTCAACTCGGTATCACTGCAGAACGACGTGCCGTCCCAAGACGCAAGCTCCGAAACGCCCCAACCGTGGGTCGGTCCAAGCGTTCCGCTTCCGACCGATTCATTCGAACCGGCGGTGGCAGTGCCGTCACCGTTGAGGTCGAGTTGCGCGAGCGTCCCCGATCCCGAGAACTCGCCGCTCACACGCTTCGCTTCCGCCAACGGTGCAAATGCCGACACGCACACGATCATCATCGCCACGGCGGCGCCATTGATAACACTCATCACATCCTCCAATGTCGGGTTTCCCGACGGTTGCTGGGTTCTCGAATGAACTGCAACGAGAATCCTAGGAAGTCCGCGGTGCGGAGTCCTGATGAGCGCGTTAGGAACCGTTAGATGTTCTTCAATCTACCTACAATGCAGAGGAGAGATTCATGTTTACCGAAACGTTGAGCTACAACGACGCCGGCACCACGCTGAAAGGTTTTCTCGCATACGACGAAAAGAAGACCGGCAAGCGCCCGGGCATTCTCGTGATGCCGGAGGCGTTCGGTCTCGGCAAGAACGCGAAAAACCGCGCGCAGCGTCTCGCCGAACTCGGCTACGTCGCGCTGGGCGGCGATCCGTTCGGCGACGGCAAGGAATTCACCGATCTTCAGGAAGCAATCAAAGTGGCCGGCGCGTTAGCCGCCGATCCGGCGAAGTTCCGCGCGCGCGCCCGCGCCGGCATCGACAAACTCGCTTCGCTGCCGCAGGTCGATCCGAACCGCCTCGCATGCATCGGTTACTGCATGGGCGGCACGTTTTCTCTGGAACTCGCACGCGACGGCGCGCCGTTACGCGGCGTCGTGTCGTTTCACGGCGGCCTGCAGACGCAGCGCCCCGCGCAACCCGGCCAGGTGAAAGCGAAAGTGCTGGTCTGTCACGGCTCCGACGACCCGATGATCCAGACCCCGCAGGTCAACGCGTTCGTAGACGAGATGACAAAGGCGCACGCCGACTGGCAACTCGTCAGCTACGGCAACACCGTCCACAGCTTCACGAACCCCGACGCCGACGGCACGATGATGCCCGGCATCAAATTCAACGCCCAATCCGACGCACGCTCGTGGCTCGCAATGCAGAACTTCTTCTTGGAGGTGTTCGCTTAGCGGATCTGTTGGCGACTTCGAATGGGGTCGAGCGGTTCGACTTCGATCGGAGGCGAGCGACGGCGGGTCGGTGTGCCGGACACGCTCGAGCCTCCACCTCCACCGGGAATCAAAGCGCGTCAGCTAAGCACGAACCCCTCGTAACC
>JANLUG010000098.1:0-4062 GCA_031363335.1 Gammaproteobacteria bacterium | reverse complement strand
GTGCTCGACTCCGTCGACCTCGCACTGCCGGACGGACGAACTACCGCGATCGTCGGAGAGAGCGGCAGCGGCAAGTCGACGTTACTGCAGCTGATGAACGCGGTGTATCGGGCGGACAAGGGGACGATTCGCGTCCTGGGTCAGGCGATTCCCGCCGAACAGCGGCACATATGGCGCCGTAGCATCGGATATGCAATTCAGGGTGCGGGTCTGTTTCCACACCTCAACGTACGCGACAACATCACGTTGTTGGCGAACCTGTCGCGTCTGGACCCTGCCTTTATCGAGCAGCGTTACAGATCGTTGACGGAGCTGATGGGTCTGGCTCCGGAGCTGGAGACGCGCTTCCCTCATCTATTGTCCGGCGGCGAGCAACAACGCGTCGGCTTGTGTCGCGCGTTGTTTATGCAACCGCGCCTGCTGCTGCTAGACGAACCATTCTCGGCATTGGATCCGATCACCAGAGTCGGTCTTTACGATCTGTTTGTCCGATTGCGAGACCGCGAGTCCGTCACCACCGTGCTGGTGACGCACGACATTCGCGAAGCGCTGCGATTGGCCGATCATCTCGTGATTCTGAAGGCGGGCACGGTGCAACAAAGCGGTACTGTCGCGGACGTCCAGCGTTCCCCCGCCAACGACTACGTCAATGCGCTGCTGACGGATCGAGTCGCTTGAATCGCCTGCTGGTCGCATCCGTGTTGATGTGCTTCACGCTTCATTCGTGGGGTGCCGAACGCATCGTCGTAGGCAGTAAGGATTTCAACGAAGGATATCTGCTCAGCGAAGTGGTCGCGCAATTGCTGGAGCGCGCCGGCTATCAAGTGGAGCGCAAGTTCGGTTTGGGCGGAACGCTGATCTGCTACGAGGCGCTGAAGCATGGTGAGATCGACGTCTACATCGAATACACCGGCACGCTGTCGCAGGCGATATTAAAACTCGACTCGACGCCTGGTCCGCCGGAGCTCAATGCCGCGTTGGCGCCTGATGGCGTGCAGATGTTGAGCGGCTTTGGATTCGACAATACCTATGCGTTGGCGATGAAGCGCGAACGTGCGGACAAGCTGGGTATCACGAAGATCTCGGATATCGTCCACGCGCATCGAGACTTGAAGGTCGTCGTGAGTCACGAGTTTCTACAGCGAGCAGACGGGTGGCCGGGTCTCGTTGCGGCGTATGGATTCGACTGGTATCCGGGCGGCATCGATCATGGTCTGGCCTATCAGGCCCTCGAAGATGACGCCATCGATGTGACCGATATTTACTCGACCGACGGCGAGGTGGCTCGGTACGGTCTACGCGTGCTGGACGACGACCGAAAGTACTTCCCAGAGTATCGCGCCGTGCCGCTCGTTCGCAGCGAACTGCCTGAACGGGTGAAGACCACCATCGATGCGCTCAATAGCTCAATCGACAACGCGCAGATGCAGCAATTCAATTCGCGCGTGACGTTCGGTGGGGTCAGCTATCAACGCGTCGCGACGGAGCTACTCGCGCAACGCGGCATCGATTCGGCGGGTGACGCGGAACAAAGCCAGATGTGGAAATCGTTGCGCCACAACACGCTCGTTCATCTGAAGCTGACCGGCACCGCGCTGGCAGCGGCGATCGTGATCGGTGTTCTGCTTGGAATCGGCGTCTATCGGACTCGCTGGTTGTCGCGTTCGACGGTGTATGTCGCGGGTCTGCTGCAGACGATTCCGTCGATCGCGCTGCTGGGATTGATGATTCCGTTGCTCGGGATCGGCACGGTTCCTGCGATCACGGCGTTGTTTCTCTACTCGCTGCTGCCGATTCTTCGCAACACCGTCACGGCGTTAGCAACGGTCGATCCAGTGGTAACGCGGGTCGCTGTCGCGATCGGATTGAGCCGATTCGAGCAATTGCGGCACGTTTATCTGCCGCTATCGCTTCCGGCGATTCTAGCCGGAATTAGAACCGCCGCGGTCATCAGCATCGGAACGGCAACACTGGCGGCGTTCATCGGTGCGGGAGGCCTTGGCGATCCGATCGTCACCGGTCTCGCGTTGAACGATCCGGGTCTGATCCTGCAGGGAGCGATTCCCGCCGCAGTGCTCGCGATCGTCACCGAACTCGTATTCGAAGGCATCGAGCGAGTCGTGGTACCGCGACACTTACTCGCGAATTCGTACCAGCAACTACGGTGAGAGTTTCGCGTCGATCTCGTCGAGATATGCCTCGTATGAAGACTGTAACGGGCTGAAGTCGATCTCCATCGGCGGATCGGAGACGAGCGCGGCCCACCATACTTCGTTACTGTCCAGTCGCGTTGGCACATAGAGAAACTGGCGCCACGGATACGGATCGTCCCCATAGTCCTCGGCCTGTTCGTAGAAGAAGCCGATGCGCGAACGCGCGGACAGGGCCTGAACGACGTCCGCGGGTGCATGATGCCGCGCGGCATACTCGACTTGTTCGGATACCTCGGTGTCGCTTAGCACGATCAAGCGGTGCACTGCGCCTTTCGCTGTAACGAACACGAATCCCGGTGGATCGTCGACGAGGTAGTGCTCGACGAACCGGTGCTCTTTGGAAAGCGCTGCGAAGTACTGCGACACCGCCGGCTCCTCGAGCAGTTCGGGCGGATTCAGCGAGAGCGATTCCTGGATAGCTCGCTGCTGGTCGAGAAAGTACTCGCGCTGCAACTCTTGTGTGTAGTCGACGACCATGTCGAGTGTGGTCTGGCGATTCTTGGGGATGTACCGATCGATGACGCCTTCGTTGAACGCTTCCAGCGCGAGCTTCTCGTCGCCGGCACCCGACATCAGCACGGTCTTTGTCCACGGGTCGCTGATGCTCGTCAGCAGCGAAAGACCATTCATTGCCGGCATCGCGAAGTCGGCGATCACCACCGAGATGCGCCGGAAGCGTTGCATGTTGGTGATTTCCTGCTCGATCAGGCCCAGGTCGAGATGGATGACGGAATCGCGCCGGTGCATCGAGCGGGACGGTTTCATGAAACACCGATCCGGAATGGGGCGTAGTTCGAGCTTGTGGTTGATGTGCTCGAGGGCTCGCCGTGGATTGTGGAAACAGTTGTATGCCATGTCGCCGGGCATTCTCACGTCGAGCGCCTGCAGGAACAGATCGTTGTCGTCGACGAAGACGACGGTTGTCGGATGCGAATATGGAGTGATTGACTGATCAGTCATGTTCGGTCCTCGGAAACAGCAGCGTGAAGCGTGTGTAGACACCGAATTGGGACTCGCACGTAATCGATCCGCCGAGTCCGTCCATCACCATCTTGCAGAAGCTGAGGCCAATGCCTGATCCGTGACCGGACTCCGTCGTGGTATAGAAACGATCAAAGATTCGCTTGAGGTTCTGCGGCAGGATGCCGGTGCCGGTATCCTCGATGATGATGGTGTGGGGATCGGTTCGGCCGGTCACCACCGTGACCGTCAGCTCGCCCTTGCCGGCCTTGTGCACGTAGTAGATGCCGTTCTTCAAAAGATTGAACAGCACGTGTACGACGAGAACGTGCGGCGCATGAATCATGAAGTTGCGATCGAGATCGAGACAGATGAGATCCCGCTCGTAGGCACCAACGAATGGATATCGATGCAATGCCTCTATGACACAGTTCTGCGCGGAAAAATGCTCGAATACGTGGTCTTCAACGGGTCGCTCGGACGTGTTGATCAACAATCGATCGATGATGCTGTTGGAGTAGTTCGTCTCCGTCTCAATCTCGCGAAGACTCGTTCGCAGGCGCTCCAGTTGACGGCGTCGGATCGGCTCGACCGGAAATCGGTTCGCTCGCGCCAGATCGTAGGCGCGAATGAGTTCCGGCAGATGCATGCCGATGCCTTGCGCGAGCGCCTTGATCCCTAAGAACGGTGTCCGCAGCTCGTGGGCAATGTTGCATGTGATCTCTGACATTGCGCGGAGCTTTGCCTGGTCGATCACCTCGCGGTTTGCATTGAACACTGTTCCGGACGCAAGGATGAAGAGATAGATCGGCATAAGGTGCCACACGACTCGGGAGACCTCTGGCGTTGTCTCCGCCCCGGAAATCAGGAACGCAGCCCAGGCAAGCCC
>JANLUG010000050.1:0-9640 GCA_031363335.1 Gammaproteobacteria bacterium | reverse complement strand
CCCGGCACCTATCCCTACGCCGGCATTATCCGGATCAGGTTCGCAGGGTCCACCGAATCGGTGTCTCAGGCCTTACGGCCTCCCCTTAGGTAAGGCGCGATTCTCGGCTTCACTCGCCGACATTGCAAATACGGATCAGTCATCGAATCATGATCCTCGAAATCAAGGAGCGACAACGTTGAACCCATCCGCGCCGGCAATGGCCGTATCAGAGCGTCTTCCGCTGCGGCGCCTGCTCGCCTATTCGTTGGTCGAACTGCCGGTCGGCGGCGCCATGAACGTCATGTCGCTGTTTCTGGGATTTCATTACGCATCGCTCGGCGTGAGTCTTACGCAGATCGGCGCGATTCTGATGGTCGCGCGCCTGCTCGACGTGCTGATCGATCCCGCCGTCGGTCTACTTTCCGATCGCACGCGCAACACGTTCGGGCGGCGAAAAACCTGGGTCGCCGCGGGCGTGCCTATTTTCGTTCTCGCTTGCTGGCAACTCTACGTGCCGCCTGCGGAAGTGACGGTGACCTATTTCGCGGTGTGGCTCGTGCTCTTCTGGCTCGGCTTTTCGATGATCAACATCCCCTACTACGCGTGGGGCGCGGAGCTGTCGGCCGATTATCACGAACGAACCCGCATCACGACCTGGCGGACGATCTTCGGGACGCTCGGCGCGTTCGCATTCCTCGCAATTCCCGCGATTCGCCAACAACTCTTCGGAGTCGGCGGCCAGCCCGGCCAGGTGCTCGCGATGGTCGCCGGCATCGCGCTCGTGACCGTGCCGGCATTCGTGGTGATGGCCGTGATGAACGTGCCCGATCGCGGCGTCGGCGGTGAAGGCGTGCCCTTGCTTCGAGGGCTCGCGGTCATGGGCCGCAATGGCCCGTTCCTGCGACTGCTAGCGGCGTTCACGATCGTCGGACTCGGCCCCGTACTACAAGGCGCGATGTTTCCGTTCTTCATGCAGCACGTCGTCGGCGACACTACGTCGGGGCCGAAAATCCTGTTGGTCTACTTCCCCACGGTTGCGGTCGGAATCGTGCTGTGGGGCGCGCTCGCGCGGCGCATCGACAAGCATCGGGCGTGGATGACCGGCATGCTGATGATGGTCTGCGTGACGGCTTCCTACATGTTCGTCGGGCACGGCGACATCGTCATGATGATGGTCATCCTGGCGATGTCGGGCATCGCCTCGGGTGCGTTGAGCGCGTTGCCCGCTTCGATGAAGGCCGACGTCATCGATCTCGATGCGATCGAAAGCGGCGAAGACCGCGCCGGTTTGTTCTTCGCAGCGTGGTCGCTGGCGGTCAAGTTCATCGCGGCCGTTGGGCAAGGTCTTGCCTTCACGACCCTTGCGTTGATCGGATTTCACGCGAAAGGCGACAACGGCCCCGACGAGATCCTTGGG
The DNA here is from genome assembly GCA_031363335.1 of Gammaproteobacteria bacterium. Lineage (GTDB taxonomy): Bacteria > Pseudomonadota > Gammaproteobacteria > Pseudomonadales > Azotimanducaceae > DATJGR01. Next base: position 8,241 of record JANLUG010000050.1, on the reverse strand, counting down.
TTGCGGGTGTTCTACTCGGCCGGCCCGATGTTGCTGTACCTGATCGCCGTCATCATCGTGCGCAAGTATCCGATCACGGCGAAACGTCAGGCTGAGCTGCGTTCGGCACTCGTCGCGCGCGGAGTCAGGGTCGGGTAGCGCGCCCTATGAGCTCGCCTTTCCTCGCAGATCGGGCAACTCGTAACCGCGCGAATCGAGATGCGCGCGGACCGTCTTCTTGTCCATCTTGCCGGTGCTCGTCAGCGGGATGGTCTCGACGAACAACACGTCGTCGGGCAACTGCCACTTCGCGAACTGCTCCGCGCAGTGCGCGATCACCGCTTTCGCCTCGACTTCGCAGCCCGGTTTCTTGACGACGAGCGCGATCGGCCGCTCGTCCCACTTCGGATGCGGCCGGCCGACGACGCACGCTTGCGCGACGCCGTCGAGCGCGACGATGTGATTCTCGAGATCCACCGACGAAATCCACTCACCGCCGCTCTTCACGAGATCTTTCGAGCGGTCGCTGATGATCAGATATTCCTCGGGATCGATCTTGCCGACATCGCCGGTAATCAACCAACCGTCGTGAAATTTGGTCGGCTGCGGATCCTTGTAGTACTCCGAACAGATCCACGGGCCGCGAATCAGAATTTCACCGACGGTTTCGCCGTCGTGCGGCAGGCGTTTGAACTGTTCGTCGAAAATGTCGATCTCGAGGCCCGGCATGAGCTGGCCGGCTTTTGCGACGTTGGCGAAGAGCTGGTCTTCGGACAGCTTCAGTTGAGAGCGCTTCATCACGCGGCGCGACAACGTGGCGAGCGGACTCGTCTCCGTCATTCCCCAGCCCTGGATCATCTCGACGCCGAGCGTATTCCAGTACCAACGGATCAACGAAGGGGGTGGCGACGATCCGCCGCACGTCAGGCGCGACAGCTTCGACAGGTCGTATTTGCCGGGATTTGCCTCGTACGCAGCTTTAATGCCCTGCCAGATCGTCGGCACCCCGGCCGAGATCGTCACACCCTCAGCGGCCATGAGCGCCGCGAGCCGAGTGGGATCCATGTAGCGGCTCGGCATCACCTGTTTCATGCCGAGCATGGTTGCGGACCACGGCAAACCCCAACCTTGTGCATGGAACATCGGCACGATGCCGCACAGCGTGTCGGTTCCAGACAATCCCATCGAGTCCGTCATGCACTGCGCCATGGTGTGCATGTATTGCGAGCGGTGTTCGTACTCGACGCCTTTCGGGTTGCCGGTGGTGCCGCTCGTGTAGCACAGCCCGAGCGGTGAGTTTTCGTCGATCTCGGGCCATTCATAGCGCGTCGGCTTGCCCTTGATGAACGTTTCGTAGTCGACCGGTTTTGGAAACGCGGTATCCCACTTCTCGAAACCTTCCTCGGTCGCAACAACGACCTGCTCGACGCTCGGGATCTTGCCCTTGAGTTTCTCGAGCAGCGGCAGCACGTCGGAATCGACGATGATCAGCCGCACTTTCGCGTGGTTGATGATGTAGTTCAGATCGGTATCGGAGAGCCGCACGTTCAACGTGTGCAACACCGCCCCCATGCCGGCGGTCGCGTAGTACGCCTCCAGGTGGCGCGAACCGTTCCACATGAACGTGCCGACGCGGTCGCCCACGACGATGCCTGCGTCGCGCAAGGCATGCGCGAGCTGATGCGAACGGTCGCGCAGCTGCGCGTAGGTCTGCCGCCGCGTTCCGTTCGCGGTGACCGTCACGATCTCTTCGCGCGGTGCGACCCGTGCCCCTCGATCGAGCAGCCGGTGCATCAATAGCGGCGTTCTCTGCATCCCCATCGCGAAGCTCCCACCGGATTGGCTGTGGCTCGGGAGTTTAGCCGCGGCATCCGTCCGCGGCAAAACTTCGGATCCCTCTGCATCCCTACGGCGAGAAATTGCTGGAGATTCCCTACACTACGCGCATGACCGACCTCGACGACCACCTCGCACAGATCCCCCACGCCGCCGCCATCGGCATGACGCTCGTCTCGCGCGGCAAGAACAGCTGTGTGGTGCGGGTGCCGTACGCGGAACATCTCGTCGGCGCCCCCGATACCGGTGTGATCCACGGCGGCGTGATCACCGCGTTGCTCGACAATGCATCGGGCATGGCGGTGCGCAGCGAGCCGGACGACAGCGGCGAAGAACGATCGATGGCCACGCTCGACCTGCGCATCGACTACATGCGCCCCGCCCAGCCGCGTCAGGATCTGCTCGCCGAAGCGCACTGCTATCGCATGACCAGCAACGTCGCGTTCGTCCGCGCGATTGCGTACCACGATGACCGCAACGACCCCATCGCGAGCTCGGTTGCAACGTTCATGCTCGGCACGAAGGCGGAGCCGCGCCAATGAAAATTCTCGCCGAACTGCGCGAACAGGGCCGCGCGCAGGATATGCAGGCGCTGGTGGATCATCTGCCGTACGCGCGCTTCCTCGGCATCGCCGTGGATCGAAAAGGCAACGAAATCACGACGATTCTGCCGTTCAGCGATCACCTCGTCGGCAATACGCGGCTGCGCGCACTGCACGGCGGCGTCATCGGGGCATTTCTCGAAATCACCTCGATCGTGCAGTTGTTGTTCGATACGTCGTGCGAACGGCTGCCGAAGACGATCGACATCTCGATCGACTATCTGCGTTCCGGCCGCCCCGTCGAAACCTACGGCCGCGCCATCGTCACGCGGCACGGCCGCAGAGTGGCGAACGTGCGCACCGAGATCTGGCAGGAGTCTCGTTCCGCGCCGGTCGCCGCCTCACACGGCCACTACCTACTGACGCCAGCCTGAGGATCGATCGATGGCGAGACTGCTCGAACGTCACGCAAGCAAAGACCCACAGCGCATCGCGTTGGTCGATACCGACGGCGCGCTAACGTGGGGATTGTTCAACGACCGCGTGAACCGTTTGATCAACGCGCTACGCGGATTCGGCCTCGGCCCCGGCGATCTGATATCCATCTACGCCGGCAACTGCCGCGCGTACTACGAAATCATGGCCGCCGCCGGACACACCGGCATTCTGTTCGTTCCGGTGAACTGGCATTTCACGCCTGAAGAGCTCGCCTACGTCATCGACAACTCGGAATCGAAGCTGCTGATCACGGATAGTGCATTCGCCGCGACCGCGGCCGCAGCGGTTGCGCGCGGCGACACACCGACATTGAAACATTGCATCTGCATCGATGGCGTCATAGACGGTTTCGACGACTACGAAACGCTCCTTGCCGCGTCTCCCAACAGCGAGCCCGAGGCGCAGCTGCTCGGCGGTCCGATGTTCTATACGTCGGGCACCACGGGACGCCCGAAGGGTGTGCGCAGCGCCGGTGCGACGCGCGGCCCGCCGCCGATCGAGATGCTGGAGATGATGAGCACGGGTATGAGCGGGATGTTGTCGATTCCGCCGGACGGCGTGACGCTGATCTGCGGGCCGGTCTATCACTCCGCGCAATGGGCGTTCTCGTATCTGCCGCTGATGGCGGGAAGTACCGTCGTGATGCGGCATCGATTCGAGGCCGCAGAAGTACTCGAGCTGATCGACCGCCATCGCGTTACGAACGTACATCTCGTGCCGACGCAGTTCCATCGCCTGTTGGGCCTGGACGAGGCAACAAAGGCGCGCTTCGACGGCGGCAGCCTGAAGGTCGTGTGGCACGGCGCCGCACCGTGTCCGCCGGAGGTGAAACGCCGCATGATCGACTGGTGGGGCGACGTCGTCTTCGAATACTACGGGTCGACTGAAGGCTCGATCGTCACGACCGCGACCTCCGCAGAATGGCGGGAGCGGCCCGGCACGCTCGGCAAGGCGACGCCGATGGTCGAGGTCCGCATCGTCGCAGACGACGGCACACCGGTTCCACCCGGCGTATCGGGCCAGATCTACGTCCGCAATCGGATGGGCACCGACTTCGAGTATCACAAGGAGCCTAACAAGACCGCACAGGCGCACCTGGAACCGGGCGTGTTCACCTTCGGTGACATCGGCTATCTCGACGAAGATGGGTATCTGTTCATGAGCGATCGCAAGATCGACATGATCATCTCCGGCGGGGTCAACATCTATCCGGCGGAGATCGAAGCGGTACTGACGGGTCATCCGGCGGTTCAAGATGCCGCTGTCTTCGGCATCCCCAACGACGAATTCGGCGAAGAAGTGAAAGGCGCCGTGCAGTTGAAGGACGGATTTGCGGGCACCGAAGCGCTCGCCGCCGAGTTGATCGCCCACTGCCGCTCGCATCTCGCGGGTTACAAGGCGCCGCGCTCGATCGACTTCGTCGCCGAACTGCCGCGCCATGAGACCGGCAAGCTCTACAAGCGGCTATTGCGCGATAAATACTGGGAAGGCACCGGCCGCAGGATCTGACGCGTCCGGCGCCGTCAGAACCTCGTTCCGATCAATATCTGGATCGTCACGTCCGACGTGCTGTCGCCGGTGATGTCTTCGACCATCGCAATATCGGACCACAACCGTGGATTGAGCTGCCACGTGGCACCGACGGTGCCCTGCAACGCGGCGCCGCCGAGCTGATCGATCGCCGCATTGATCAACTGGCTGTGGTAATCGAGCTGGCCCTTCAGCGCCCATTCATCCGTCAGCGGATAGCTGAGTCCGAAGTGTCCATATCCGGCGACGCGTTTCTGCTTCTCCGGCAGCAGGTCGCCGTCGCCCAACACCATGATGCCGACCGCAGCCGTAATCGACAGCCGGAAGCGCGCCAGCAACTCACGATCGGTGTAGTCGAGCCACGCGGCAACGTCGGTGCCTTCCGACCCGGTCAACTCATTGACGTCGCCCGTCGGCAACTTGACCAGCGCGCGCACCGCTACGGAGCGCCCCGGGTCCTTCAGCAGCTGATAGCCGCCGCCGACGCGGACATCGCCCCAACCGCGCCGCTCGTTCTGGAAATCGACGTAGACCTTGTTGCCGTCGGAGATGTAGTAGTCGATCTGATTGTGTTTCGCGGCGTTGCGGCCGTTGTCGTCGAAACCGAACAGATCATGGAACCCGTCGATCGCCGGATCGAGATAGCCGCCGCGCTGAATCACATACGGCAGTTCCACGCCCCACTCCCAGCGATCGACGATTGCCTGGCGGAATCCGTATGTCAGATAGGTCGTTTCGCCGTCGAAGAAAGCGAGTGTCGCGCCGTTCGCGTCACTGGTGAAATTGTTGGCGAGTTGGGTATTGAACGTCAGTTCGTATCCTTCCGTGAGCACTTCGCCGCCGAGTGCTTCAGGCTCACCGTAAATCCCTGACGCCGGCGCGATGTTGCGGATTCGCAAGGGCGCATCGGTAGCGTATGCGACCGTCGCCAACGCGAGCCCGGTCAGCAACAGCATCGCTCGATACATCAATTGATTCCTCGCCTCGTGTGGATCCAGAACGGTTTGCGCAGATCGGCCTTCAGGATCTTTCCGGCACCGCTCTTCGGAAGATCCTCGCTGCGGACATCACACGACTTCGGCGCCTTGTAATGTGCGATCTGCGCGCGGCAGAACGCAATGATCTCGGCCGGTTCGACGTTCATGCCCGGCTTCGTCACCACGATGGCGTGAACCGACTCACCCCACGCGTCGCTCGGAATGCCGACGACAGCGCACTCGTGCACCGCGGGATGTTGATAGATGACGTTCTCCACTTCGGCGGAGTAAACATTCTCACCGCCGGTAACGATCATGTCTTTGACGCGGTCCACCAGAAACACGAAGCCGCGTTCGTCGATGTAGCCGGCATCTCCGGTGTGCATCCAACCGCCGCGGAGTGCTTCCGCCGTCAGCTCCGGTTGTCGCCAGTATCCCTGCATCACCATCGGCCCGCGCACGCAGATCTCGCCGATGCTGCCCGTCGCAACCGGCTGATCCTGCGCGTCCATGATCGCGACGTCTGCGTTGAACACGGCCTGTCCGGCTGATCGCGTGTAGCCCGCATCCGGTCCTTCGAACGTGTGGTAGCGCGGCATCAACATGGTTGCTACCGGCGACAGTTCGGTCATCCCGTACGACTGCAGGAACGCGATACCGGGAAGCCGCTGCATGGCGCGCTTGAGCAGCGCCTCCGGCATGGGCGACGCGCCATAAGAGAGTAGTTGGAGACTCGACAGATCGTATCGGGCGAGGTTCGGGTGATCGACCAGCCTGTTCAACACCGTCGGCACGACCACCGTGACGGTGACCTTGAAGCGCTCGATGGCTGAGAGGAATGCATCGGGGTCGAACGCTTCGAGCACCGCATGCGTGGCACCCGCGGCCGTCACGCTGAACAGACGCGCGCCGCCCGCCACATGGAACATCGGCGACACGTGCAGATGGACCGCGGCTTCGTGGAGGCCGAGGTTCGCGATGTGCATCATCGAATTGGCCATGAAGTTGCCGTGGCTCAACATCACGCCCTTCGCGCGTCCGGTGGTGCCGCCGGTATAGAAGAGACAGGCGAGATCTGCGCCGTTGCGGCGCGCATCTGCAGCGGGTTCGGCGCTACGGATCAGGCTTTCCCAGTCCGCAACGTCTGCACCGTTAGGCACGTCGGCCAACAGCAGTTCGCGCACGCTGGCACAACGCTGCCGCAATCCCTGAGCCAATGCGAAGTGCGTGGTGTCGCACAGCAGCAGCACCGGCTCCGCATCGTCGAGACACGCCGCCATTTCGTTCGCGGACCAACGCGTGTTGATGGGCACCAGCACGCCGCCGGCCCACAATGTCGCGAAATAGAATTCGACGTAGCGGTCGCTGTTGTTCGCAAGCATCGCGACGCGATCGCCCGGCGCCACGCCGCTTGCACGAAACGCACCGGCCAGTCGCGCAACCCGATCGGCGAACACAGCCCACACCACCGAACGATCGCCGCACACGAGCGCGACTTTGTCGGGATGCAACTGCACCGCTCGATAAATGCCTTGAGTCAGCTGCATCCGGCGCCTTCAAAAGGCCGTCATTCTATGAGGACGCTTCGTCCACTTCTACGTGGATGTGCGCGCCGCGCGTGATTCGAATCGTATCGCGCCCCAGCACGACCGTTGCGGCACTGACACCCATCGGCCAGTAAAGGATTCGCATCGAAGAATCGGCAGTGATGCCTATCACCGTATATTCGCAGCGATCGCCGCTGCCGTCGGCGTCGGCCACGAAACGCCCGGTTGCGTCATGGCCTTCCTGCATCGCTTCGCGCCAGATCACCTCACAGTCGACATCGTCTTGCAGTGTGCCCGAACGACCCGTCGGATAGCCGACGGCGTTCAGCTTGCGTCGCTGCGCCAGGCGCGATTCCGCTTGCAACATTTCGATTCCGGCGACGAAATGCGCACCCGCCGTCGCGAACGCACGCTGCTGCGAGCGGTCTGCCATCGCGAGGGTTCGCGACACCGCGGTGCCGAGCAGAATCGCCAGCGTGATTGCGACCACGAATACTTCGAGCCGAGCGCGCGTTCCACCCATCACGGTCTAATGGACCGCGTCGAGACCCTGCTCGCCGGTCACGCGGTTGCGACCCGCGCCCTTCGATCGATACAGGCATGCGTCGGCGCGTTCGATGAATGCGTTGATGTCTTCGCCGTACCGATACTGCGCGACGCCAAGAGAGATCGTTACTTTGTGGAGTAAGCCCGTCGCTTCATCCTTGAAGCCTTCCACTTCGATGATCGCGCGGATGCTCTCGGCGAGCATCAGCGCGCCTTCGATCCGGGTCGTCGGCAACAGAATCGCGAACTCTTCACCGCCGAATCGCGACATGAGATCGCGGCCTTTGACGCATTGCTCCATCTCCTGCGCGACAAAACGCAGGACTTCATCGCCGATCAGATGACCGTGCGCGTCGTTGAATTTCTTGAACTGATCGATGTCGGCGAGGATCAGACACAGGTTCTCGCCATCTGCGACGGTGTCCTGCGTCATCTTGCGCATCGCTTCGTCGAACGCGCGCCGATTTGCTACACCGGTAAGTGCATCGGTGCGCGAATCGCGGGAGAGGCGATTCACTTGAGCGCGCAAGTCGGCCAGCTCTTCGCCCATCGTGCTCAACGACGACTCCACTTCGAGGCTGCGGTCCTTGGTTGCCTTCGTCTCGTGCGCGAGCGTCGTCAGCAGACTCTTCAGATCGTCCGGCGTCATGTCGTCGCCGAGCGACTGACTGCAGTCGTCCAGCACCGTGGAATAGTGCGTGATGTCGGTGCCCAGGTCGCCGAGCTCGCGCAGCACGGTGTTCACCGCGTCGCGCATCGACTCGCGCAAGCCGTCGACTTCGGCGC
>JANLUG010000046.1:0-9916 GCA_031363335.1 Gammaproteobacteria bacterium | reverse complement strand
GCTCGACATGGACACGCCCGGCATCAGCGTCGAACCGATTCTGTTCGTATCCGGCGAGCACGAAGTCAACTCGGTGTTCTTCCACGACGTCCGCGTGCCGCGTTCGAATCGAGTCGGCGCCGAGAACGACGGCTGGAGCGTTGCGAAATACCTGCTCGAGTTCGAGCGCGGCGGCAGCGGCGCCGCGCGCATGCAGGCGTCGCTGACGCGGTTGAAGCGTTTGGCATCGTTGATCCGAACCGAGAACGGTTCGCTCGCCGACGACCCTGCCTTTGCGCGCAAATTAGCCGTCGCCGAGATCGACCTGACGGCGATTCAGTACACGGAATTCAGGATACTGGCTGCGCTGTCGCGCGGCGGCAGTCCGGGCCCGGAGTCGTCGATCCTGAAGAACCTCGGCTCCAACATGAGCATGCGCATCTCGGAGCTCGCGGTCGAAGCAGTCGGCTACTACGGCTTACCGCATCAGCCCGACGCCCGGACGGTCGGCAGCAACGTCGCCCCGGTCGGCCCCAACGAGGCCATTGTGGCGCTGCCGAACTACCTCAACTATCGCGCGATGTCGATTGCCGGCGGCACAAACGAAGTGCAGAAGAACATCGTTGCGAAGCTGGTGCTCGGACTCTGATTCGACACGATCAGCGGCGCGGCTTGATCTGATCCGCCGTCAAACCACGTTCGCGCAGATCGCTCGGTACGCCATCGCCGCGAACCAACGCGGCGCTCAACCGACCCATCGTCGGCGACGTCTGGATGCCGAAGCCGCCCTGGCCGACGAGCCAGAAGAATCCGGCCGCATCAGGATCGAAGCCGACCACCGGAACGCTGTCCGCAACGAACGAACGTAATCCCGCCCAGCGGTGTTCGACGCGATCGACGGTTACCGTCGTTGCGCGCTCGAATCGTTCGATCGCAACGGCAACATCCATCTCATCGGGCTGGGCATCGCACGGCGCGCTCGGCGTCTGATCGGCCGGCGACAAGAGCAACCGACCCGCGTCCGGCTTGAAGTAGAACTCGCTCTCGATCTCGTGAACCATCGGCCACCGCGTGACGTCCTCCTGGCCGCATCGAACCAGCACCGCCGTACGGCGTTTCGGCACGAGGCCGACACGGGCCACGCCCGCGAGCGATGCGACTTCGTCCCCCCACGCACCCGCGGCATTGACTACTACGTCGCACACGTAGCTTTGCCCGCCCGCATCGAGCCGCCACTGTCCGTCAGCCCGCGCTAACGACTCTACGCGGCTGCGCGTCGCGAGCACACCGCTGCGTGATTTCAGTACGCGACGAAATCCGTTCAGCAACCCGTGCGCGTCGATATCCATCACGTTCGGGTCCGACACGGCACGTGCGACCGTTTCGCTGCGCAGTATCGGAACCCGATTCAGGACATCCGCAGCGGCCACCTCGACGAGGCCGGGGCAGTGTCGATGCCATCGTTGCAGATACGCATCCACCAGGTGCGCCTTTGCCGCCGACGCGATCATCACGTCGGCGCGCGGTGTGACGAGCGGCGCATCGGCGAATCCCGCGGGCGGATGTTCGAAGAACGCGCGACTCGATGCCGTCAGCGTGAAAATCGTCGCGTTGACGTAGGGCTCGATGTAAGCCGCCGCGGATCGTCCGGAACTGTGGTAACCCGGCGCGTCCTCCGCTTCGAGTACGGTGACGTCGCAATGCTTTGCGAGTTCCGCCGCGCACGACATGCCGGCCATGCCGGCGCCGATCACCACCACATTCATTCGAGACATTGAAGTTTCCGTCCGGCCCAATCGCGAGAGCGATGAATTATGATGACCGCCCTCCCTTCAGGCCACCGCAGAGGAAACGATGAGCGAACTCGTATTGCGCGAAGACGATCAAGGCCTTTGCGTCCTGACGCTGAATCGACCCGACACGCTGAACGCGTTGAGCCCCGCGCTCTTCATCGAATTGCGCGCGCACATCGATGCGCTCGCGAAGCAGACCGACACCATCGGTTGCGTGATTCTCTGCGGCAAAGGCCGCTCGTTTTCCGCCGGGAACGACCTGAAGGCGATTCAATCCGGTGAGGTCGCGCCGAGTCGGCACTTCCAGGCAGAGACACTCGAGGCGATCGAACATCTGCCGCAGCCGGTAATCGCTGCAGTACAGGGGCACTGCTACACCGGTTCGCTCGAACTCGCGCTCGCGTGCGACTTCATCATCGCGGCCGATAACGCGCGGTTCGCCGACACCCACGGCAAGTGGGCCATGTCGCCAACGTGGGGCATGAGTCAGCGACTGCCGCGTCGCGTCGGAATCGGCCGCGCCAAGGAAATGATGTTCAGCGGCCGTGTCGTTCCCGGGCAGGAAGCGCTGGCGATCGGCCTTGCCGTCGCGTGCGTGCCGGAAGCCGAGTTGATGCAGACGGCAACCGCGACCGTGCGCAAATTCCTCGAGAACTCCTGGTTCACGCTGCGGGCAGACAAAATGCTCGTCAATCGCGGGCTCGACTTCACGCTGTCGGACGGACTTCAGTTCGAGCGCGCGAACAGCCCCGGCCGCGGCCCCGATCTCGAAGAGCGACTGAAGGCGTTCAGCAAAGGCGCTTGATGAACGCGCCCGCGGCATCGGCCAGTTCTTCGAACACCGAATCGCTGCGCGCGCGACTGCGTTTCTGCACCTTGTAGCCGTGATCCGCGGTATCGAGCGCCACGCGTTCGGCGCGCGCGCCCAGGCGCGCAACTACGCCATTGAGAAGATCCTGCTCCGCTAACGCATCGCGCGTTCCCGATAGAAACAGCATCGGCAGGTCGATCGAGTCGAGATGGTCGGCCCGCGTTGTTGCCGGCTTCCCCGCCGGATGCAACGGAAACGAACAGAACACGAAGCCGCGGACATCGCCCAGGTCGTGATCGAGAATCGCGTGCGATGCCATGCGGCCGCCGAACGAGTGACCACCGAGGAACAGCGGCAGGCGCGGCTTCAGACTGCGTGCCTGCACGACGGCGGCGGCGATCGTTGAGGTGGATACCGCCCGCGAATCGACAGGGCGCTTTGCACTTTCCATGAACGGGAAGTTGAAGCGAAATACCGCGATACCCCGACGGGCGAGTTCAGTCGCGATCGAAGCCATGCTGCCGTGACGCATGTCGGCGCCGGCGCCGTGGCCCAGCACCAGCAAGGCTACGGCATCATCCGCGTCGGAAAGAATCCAGGACACCTCGGTCGCAGCGGAGACTCGAAAGCGACCGGTCGTTTCCGGAGCCTGCATGACGAACTCAGTTCACCTGGCGTTCGCGGCCTTCCCAGAACGGTTTGCGCAGTTCGCGCTTCAACACCTTGCCGGATGGGTTGCGCGGCAACTCCGCGATGAAGTCGACCGTCTTCGGCAGTTTGAATCCGGCGATGCGCGTGCGCGCGAAGCCGATCAATTCGTCGGAAGTGGCTTTCTGGCCCGGCTTCAACACCACAACCGCCTTGACCGCTTCGCCCCAACGATCGTCGGGCACGCCGATCACCGCAACATCGGCCACGGCAGGATGGCCGAACAGTGCGTTCTCCACTTCGGCTGGATAGATGTTCTCGCCGCCGGACACGATCATGTCCTTGACGCGGTCGTGCACGTAAACGTATCCGTCTTCGTCGAGGTAACCCGCATCGCCCGTGTGCACGTACCCGTCGATCAGCGTTTTGGCGGTAGCGTCCGGCAGATTCCAGTAGCCCAGCATGTTCGCTTTCGACTTGATGCAGATCTCGCCGACGGTGCGCGGCGGCACCGGCGTGCCGATTTCATCGACAACTTTCAGTTCGACGCCGGGATAAGGCTTGCCGGCGGAACGCATCCGCTCGTTGCCGGCCATCTGGTGATCGCCGGGGGGCAGATAGGTGGCCGCGCCGGTTGTCTCGGTCATTCCGTACAACTGCACGAATCCGCACTTGAAGACGGCGACGGCCTGGCGCAGCAGATCTAACGGAATCGGTGAGGCGCCGTACATGATGTACTTGATGTTGCTGAAATCGGTCTGTTGCGCCTTCGGATGCTGCACGACCATGCGGATTGCAGACGGCACCAGAAACACCTTCGAGATTCCGCGCGTCTCGATCAGCTCGAGCGTACCGCCGGGATCGAACTCGGATACTACGATGTTCAGCGCGCCGGCGCGCAATCCCCACACGCCGTAGCCGACCCCGCCGATGTGAAAGCTCGGCATCGCAACCAGGCTGACGTCGCGATCGGTCCATTCGTTCCACTGCATGTCGTCGAGCGGCGGCAACCGCTGCAGATCGAAGAAGCAGCAATGCTGTAGCTGGACACCTTTCGGATGTCCGGTGGTGCCGCTGGTATACATCTGGATCGCGACATCGTCGGGGGCAACCGGCACGCCGGGGTCGTCGGCGCTGTGTTCGTCGCGCCACTGCGAAAAGTCGGACCATTCGGGATGTCCGGGGCGCATCGAGATGATCCGTTTGACGTGTTTCAGCTGTCCTGCGATCTGCTCGACCAGCCCGAAGAAATCGGGGCCGACACACAATACCTCGGCGCGACTGTCGTTCAGGATGTACGCCACTTCGGGCGGCGCCAGTCGCCAGTTGATGCCCACCGAGACAGCGCCCGCTTTGGCGGAACCGAACACCAGTTGATAGAACAGATCGGAGTTCTTATCGAGGAAGCCGACGCGACTTCCCGGCTTCAGCCCTTCGGCCAGCAATCCCCGCGCGACACGATTGGTGAACTGGTCGAACTCGCGATACGTCGTGCGTCGGTCTTCGTAGTGGAACGCCACCTTGTTCGGTCGTTCGCGCGCATGAAAGCGGGTTAGTTCGGCGAGCGTGCGTATGTCGTTGACGTTGGCCACGGGCTATCCCACGGTTTCTAACCGGGCAGTTCCGACGCCGACTTGATGATCTTGCCGACCAGTCCATAGGCGACCGATTCCTCAGGGCTCATCCAATAGTCGCGATCGGTGTCCTGCGCGACGCGCTCGAGCGTCTGCCCCGTCTGTTCCGCGATCGTCTGGTTGATCCGCGCGCGCGTCTTGATGATCTCGCGCGCCTGAATGGCGATGTCGGTTGCGTCACCGCCGAATCCGCCGGACGGTTGGTGAATCAGAAAGCGCGTATTCGGCAGCGCATATCGGTTTTCTTTCGCAGGCGCGAGATAGATGTGCGTCGCGATCGATCCGACCCAACCGGTACCGACGGTGCGCACCACCGGTTTGATGAAGCGGATCATGTCGTAAATGGTGTCGCCGGATTCAACGTGGCCGCCGGGCGAGCCGATGAAAATCGTGATGGGCGCATCACCTTCGAACGACAGCGCCAGCAGCTTCTCGGCCGTGCGTTGCGCCACTTCCTTGTTGATCTCGCCGAAGATCGTCAGCGTGCGGTGCTTCAGCAGCGTGTTCTCGAGAAAATTGAACTGCTTCGCGGCGTCAGCAGCTACCTCTTCGCCGTTCAAAAGATGACGGGACGAATTCATGATCGCCTGCTCCTGAATCTGTGGAATGACCGCCATGGTACTCGAAACTTCGGCATCCGACATTCGCGCCGGGCTCACTAGCCAACCCACGCATGATCCGGGTTAAGCTTCCGCGCTGATCATTCCAAGGACACCGCCATGCCTCTGCACCCCGAGTACGACGCGATGCTGAAACAGCTGGCAGCAACGCCCGGCCCCGCGCTCTCAGACATGCCGGTCGCCGATGCGCGCGCGATGTATCGGATGATGCGGCCGGCAGCGCCGGATCTGGAAGTTGCGAAGGTGCAGGACCGATCCATCCCGGGTCCGGCCGGCGCCATTCCGACGCGAATCTACACGCCGGCCGGTGCGGGTCCATTCCCGATCCTGGTGTATTTCCACGGCGGCGGCTGGGTAATCGGCGATCTCGAAACGGCCGATGCGATCGCGCGCGAGTTCTGCCAAAGGGTCAGCTGTGTGGTCGTATCGGTGGGCTATCGGCTCGCACCCGAACACCTGTTCCCCGCGGCGGTCGACGACAGCTACGCCGCCACGAAGTGGGTGGCCGACAACGCAGCCGCGCTCAACGGCGATGCGACCAGGCTTGCGGTGGCCGGTGAGAGCGCCGGCGCGAACCTCGCCGCCGTCGTCAGTCATATGGCGCGCGACCGCCAAGGTCCGGCCATTACATACCAGCTGCTCGCGTATCCGGTGACGGCGGCCGATTTCACGACAGACTCGTACCGCGCCAATGCCGATGGCTACCTGCTGACGCTCGCCGGCATGCAGTGGTTCTGGAACACGTACTGCCCCAATGTTGCCGACCGGGCAAATCCGTTGGCGACGCCGTTGAATTCGAAGAGTTTCGCGAAGCTGCCGCCCGCGTTGATCATGACCGCGGAGTTCGACCCGCTGCGCGATGAAGGTGAGGCGTACGCCGGCAAACTGAAATCGGCGGGCGTTGCGGTGGACTACGTGCGCTTCGATGGACTGGTCCACGACTTTCTCGCGATGAGCAGGCAGTTCTCCGCCTCGAAGCCGGGTATGGACAAGGCGGTCTCCGGCTTGCGCAATGTCTTCGGCCGCTGAATTCGCGTTGAGCGTCGACGCCGATCTGGCGAGCCGCGCCGAAGCGATGCTCGGCGTGTCCGGCGCGACGTTCACGCCGATGGTGGCCGGCGTGTCTTCGGAACTGTGGCGTATCGACGTCGGCGACAAGACGTACTGCATAAAACGCGCTCTGCCGCGCCTGAACGTGGCAGAGGAATGGCTCGCTCCGGTGCGCCGCAACGCCGAGGAAGTGCGTTGGTTGCGGTTCGCCGCAACCGTGGCGCCGCGACAGGTACCCGCGGTGATCGCCGACGACCCGGATGCGGGTATCGCGATCCTCAGCTGGTTCGACGCTGCACGCTGGACGAACTGGAAACCGCAGCTGATGCAAGGCCTCGTGCGTCCGGCTGTCGGCACCGAGATGGGCGAGCTGCTCGCCGGACTACATCGACGCAGCGCCGAGCAACCCGAACTCGCATCGTCGTTCGACAACATGGATCTTCTGTCGGCGTTACGCCTGGACCCGTTCTTCATCGCGGCCATCCGCGCCAATCCGGAAGTGGAGCATCGGCTGCGCGAAGCGGTCGAGCATCTGAAGACGTACCGCACCGCGCTGATTCACGGCGATGTGAGTCCGAAGAACATCCTGATCCATATCTCGCGCCCGCCGGTGCTGCTCGACGCAGAGTGCGCCTGTTGGGCGGATCCGGCATTCGATGTGGCGTTCCTTTGTGCACATCTGTTCCTCAAGTCTGCTCATGTCTCGCGGTATCGCGCGTGGTTCTACGAGAGCATCCGGCGTTTGATCGCCGCGTACGGCGACGCCGCACCGGAACCGGTAAACGAGCGGCTGCTCCTGCTCGTGCCGGCGTTGTTGCTGGCGCGGATCGACGGCAAATCGCCCGCGGACTATCTGACCGAAAAAGTGCGCAACAAGGTTCGCGCCACGGCGTTGCGGCTGTTGCTTGATCCGCCGGCGTCGATCGCGGATCTCATCGAAGACTGGCGGCTGACGTTCTTTCCGTAGAAAACCCGTGACCAGAATCGACAGCGCGACGGCGCGTGCCATCTACGACTCTCGCGGTCGACCCACGATCGAAGTCGAGTTGCGCGCAGGCGCTGCAATCGGTCGGGGTATCGCGCCCGCCGGTGCATCGACCGGTACGAACGAAGCGCGTGAGCGGCGCGACGCAGACGGACGCGGCGTTGCAGACGCATGCACATCGTTTCAGCACGAAGTCGCACCAGCGCTGATCGGCCGCGACTGCCGCGACCAGGCTGCAATCGATCAGATGCTGGTCACACTCGACGGCAGCACACAGCTCTCCCGGCTTGGCGGCAATACCATCATCGCAACGTCGCTCGCGGTTCTGCAGGCCGCGGCCGCCGCGGCGCGCGAACCGCTGTGGCGCCACCTCGCCGGCTCTAACGACCTCACGATGCCGCTGCCGGAGATCCAGATCATCGGCGGCGGCGCTCACGCGCAAGGGCGCATCGATCTTCAGGACATCATGGCACTTCCGGTCGGTGCGCCCGATTGGCGTACGGCGCTCGACTGGTGCGCTCGCGTCTATCGCGCCGCCGGTTCGCTGCTGTCCGATTCGGGGCGCCTGCGCGGCGTCGCCGACGAGGGCGGATTCTGGCCCGATGTCGACGGTAACGAAGCGGTGCTCGAATTGATGGTTCAAGCGATCGAACGCGCCGGACTCAAACCGGCCGATGAAGTCGCCATCTCGCTCGACATCGCCGCTAACCAGTTCTATCGAGGGGGCCGCTACCAGTTGAAGGCCGACGCGCGCGACTATACACCGGCAGAGTGGGTCACACGGCTCGCGCAGTGGACGAATCGATACGCAGTGCGTCTCGTTGAAGACCCATGCGCCGAGGATGATCGCGCGCACTACGCGGCGTTGCGCGCGGCGGTGCGCGCGTCCATTGTCGGCGACGATCTCGTCGTCACCGACGCCACTCGTATCCAAGACGCCGCGCGCGACGGCTTGATCGACGCCGCGCTGATCAAGCCGAATCAATCCGGCACCGTCAGCGGCGCGCGCGCCGCACTCGATGCGTGCAAGGCCGCGGGAGTAATGTCGATCGTCTCGGCGCGTTCCGGCGAGACCGAAGACGTGTCGATCGTGCACCTCGCCGTCGGTTGGCAGGCGGCGATGCTCAAAGTCGGCTCCATCACCCGCGGTGAGCGCACCGCGAAGTGGAACGAAGGGATCCGCATTGCCGAGCAACTGCGCGGCGGCGGAGCTATCCGGCCGTTGCCGGTACGCAACTGAACCGACACCTGAAGCGACATCCGAAAAACGGGAGCAACCCTCATGCAGTTCACAATCTACTGTCTCGATAAACCCGGCGCGCTCGATCTGCGCATGGCGACGCGCAACGCGCACCTCGCCTACATGGATACGCGGCCGATCGATATCATTCTGGCCGGACCGTTACTCGACGATGCAGGCGGCATGCGTGGCTCGCTCTTCATCGTAGAAGCTGACGACATCGCTCAGGCGCAGCGCTTCAGCGAAGCCGATCCGTACCGCAAAGCCGGGTTATTCGAGAGCGTCACCTTCCACGGATTCCGAAAAGTCCTGCCGAAATGAAGGTCATCTACAACTACGCGGCCGGACCCGAATTCGCGGAGTCGCTGGTCGCGTTGACCACTTCCGGGCTGGACGTCGCGGTGTGCCCCGAATCGGAAGACGAGCGGTTCTTCGATTTGCTGCGTGATGCGGAAGTGCTGTGGCACTGCCTGCGGCCGGTGGACGCGCGCGTTCTGAACGCAGCGCCACGCCTGCGCCTCGTGCAGAAGATCGGCGTCGGTGTTAACACCATCGACCTCGAGCGCGCTCGCGAACGCGATGTCGCGGTGTGCAACATGCCGGGAACCAACAGCCGCGCCGTGGCGGAACATACGCTCGGACTGATGCTCTCAGTGCTGCGGCAGATCAGACGATTCGACGGCGATACCCGCCGCGGCGAAGGTTGGACGTGGCCCGCAGTTCGACAGGATCGACTCGGCGAAATCGCAGGACGCACGATCGGACTCGTCGGGATGGGCGGCATACCACAATTGCTCGCCCCGACCTTGGCGGCGATGGGCGCAAACGTCATATACACGGCGCGCGCTGCGAAGCCTGAACTGCCGTATACATTCTTCGAACTCGACGCGCTGCTGCAGCGCGCCGACATCGTCAGTTTGCACGTGCCGCTGTCGGTGGAGACGCGCCATCTGTTGAATGCACAACGATTCGCGCGGATGCGTCGCGGCAGCGTGCTCATCAACACCGCGCGCGGCGCGCTCGTCGACGAGGCAGCGCTGGTCGTTGCACTCGACACCGGCCTCATCGCAGCGGCCGGACTGGATGTTTTTGATACCGAGCCGGTTTCTACGGGAAACGCGCTGCTGCGTCGCGACGACGTCGTGCTCACGCCGCA
>JANLUG010000974.1:0-15139 GCA_031363335.1 Gammaproteobacteria bacterium | reverse complement strand
AGTTCCGCCGCGGCGACCTGGACCGCCACCGGAAAGCAGCTGTACAGATCGACGTGGTCGAGATTCTTCGCGCCGACACCCGCCAGTTCGAGACAACGCGCGCCGGCGATTCTGATGGCCGGGGATGAGTGCAGGTTGTCGCGATTCGACACGAAGTAGTGATCGTGCGCATCGGTGCCGGCCCACGGATAGATCCAGCGATCCTCAGGGATGCCCAGGCGCTTCGCCGCCGCGACCGAGCACAGGATCAGGGCGGCCGCCTGGTCGACGTTGTTGTTCGAGTTCATCAGCTTCGGATACGGGAACGACACTGGCCGATTCGATGCCGACGGCGTGCGAATTTCTTCCGCGGTGTGGCGCTCCTGGATCCACGCATGCGGATTTCCGCTGGCCACGTCGCTGAAGCGTGCCCACAACTCGGAGATGCGTTTCAAGTGCGCCGGAATGCTCTCGTGGCGCGCATGGCGCAGCGCGTTCTCGAACAGCGGATACAGTTGAATGGGTTGGCCGAGGCCGACGGCTTTTTCGGCATCGTGGCGCATGTTCTTGTCTTCGCCGATCAGTCGATCCGGCGTGCCGGCCGCTTCCTGCCACTTCAGATCGAGCCCCTGCTTGCGCGCGCGCGCCTGTGTGTAGCCACATTCGGCGCCGGTGATGATGATCACTTCGTGGCGCTGCGCCTGGATGTCGAGCGCGCTCTGATTCACGGTCGACTGCACGTAGTTGCCGCCGTACGGCGTCAACGCGGTTTCCGCGTTGGGAATGCCGATCGCCTGTGCGACGATGCGCGCCGGATCCTTGTACGGCCAGATGCCGCGGATGACGCGCACCGAAGTCGCCTGACCGAGCAGCGCGTTCGAGCCTGCGTCGGCGCCGGCTGCACGCACGGCCTCGATCATCAGTTCGAGCGGTTCCTTAGCCTGCGCCGGGTCCGCCAGACGTTGTTCGAGCTGGCTGATGCCGACGAGCACCGGCACGGATTGATCGCGGTTCATGACTTCGTCTGCCTGATGCGGAAAGGCTCGGATGATATGAATAAGCCAAATGAATTAGAAGGCGCCTGCAAGGGCGCGACGCCCGGCTGGAAGCGACAACGGCGAGGATGGTTGCTTCTGACGCTCCTACTGGTGGTTGCGCCCGGCGCATCTGCATGGAACGAAACGGGTCATATGATCGCCGCGATCATCGCATCGGATCGGATGCCGCCTGACGTGCGTGTGTCGATCGTGCAACTGATGCGGTCGCATCCGCGTTTTCACGAGGATTTCGAGCCACGGCTGCCAAAGGCGCTCCGCAAGGCGACCGCAGCAGAGCAGGATCGTTGGTACTTCGCGTACGCGTCGACATGGCCGGATGTCGCGCGGCGTTTCGACGGCGTCAGGAGCGCGTCGACGCGCGATGCGTTGATCGCGCGCTACAACCGCAGCAGCTGGCACTACATCAACCTGCCGACCTATCTGCAGACATCCGATCGCCGGCGGCTCGATGTGCGCACGCCATCGATGCAGTGGACCGCCGGCATGGACGACGCGCGCTTGAACATCGTTCAGGCGCTGCAGATGCTCACTGCGAACTGGTGCCGAGGCGACTCTGCCGACCGCGCGCTGGCGACGGCGTGGATCGTCCACCTGGTCGCGGATCTGCATCAGCCATTGCACGCAACTGCGCTGTTTGCGTATCCGGCGTTCATTCGCGGCGATCGCGGCGGCAACGACATTCAGGTGACGGGAGGCATCGGACTGCGCGCCGACAATCTGCATGCGCTATGGGACGGCGCGCTCGGCCACGAATCCAGGTTCCGCCAGCTCGAAGCGTTGGCGCGCGACTACGGCCGGTCGCAGTCCGACGCCGCTCGGAAGGACGCTGGTGGGTCGAACTTCCAATCCTGGGCGAAGCACGCTCGAGCGCTTGCAGCGAGCAGTGCTTACACGGCCGAGGTTCGCGCTGCGGTGGCGTCCGCTTCCGGTGCGCAGGCGCCGAGCGTTGCCATCGCGGATGCATATCGAGAAGCGATGCGTGCGGTGGCGGCGCAACAGATTGCAACGGCCGGCCGACGCATCGCATCTGTGCTGACTGAGATGACGAGCGGTGCCGGCGGCTCGACGTGTGCCCGACAGGATCACTGAGTCGCAATGACGATACGATTTGTGTTGTGGGACAACGACGGCGTGCTGGTCGACACGGAGGAAGGCTATTACCTGGCGACGCGGCGTGCGCTCGCGGAGATCGGCATTGTGCTGGATCTGGACGTGTATCAGCGCTTGCGCGCGGTCGGCACCACGACGTGGACGCTGGCGGAACAGGCGGGCATCGACGCACAGACGATCCGCAAGCAACGAGATTTGCGCGATGCTTACTATCAGGACTTCATTCGCTCCGGGCAGCTCGAAGTGGCCGGCGTAGTCGACGTCATCGCGTCCATGACCGCGTCGTACCGGATGGCGATCGTCACAGGGGCGAAGCGCCGCGATTTCGAACTGATCCACCGCGAGCGCCGCATCGTGCGCCACATGGAATTCGTGCTCGCGCGAGAGGACTACAAAACCGGGAAGCCCGCGCCGGACAGCTACCTCGCGGCGCTCGAGCGTTTCGGCGCTGCGCCCGCTGAATCGGTTGTGATCGAAGACTCGCAGCAGGGGCTCGATGCCGCGCGCGCGGCCGGGTTGCGCTGTCTCATCGTTCGCAACGGATTCTTCGGTAGTTCGCACGACTTTGGCGGTGCATCGCGCGTGCTGGGGTCGGTTGCCGACGTACCTGACGTCATCGCCGAACTGCGCGGCTGACGCCGCAGATTTGGCCGGTATACACTCGCCTCGATCGCGGATCTGGGGGGAGGCCGCCGATGACACAATTCAATGCATGGCCGCTCGGAGGCGGCGTATGGGTCGGACCCGTGCGCAACCCGCGCAATTCCGCTGCACATCAGAAGGGCAGCATTCACGACGACGCGATTGCGCAGAAGTTGGGATTCCGCGGCGGCACCGTCGCGGCGTCGCTGCACATGGAACAGTTCCCGCCGTTGCTGATGCACATGTTCGGGCCGCGCTGGTGGCAGTCGGGTGGGCTGTCGTTGTATTTCCGTTACGCGACAACCGACCTCGAGGCGGCCCAGTGTCACGCGGTCGCACCGATGCGCCCGCCGACACAGGGGGTCCGCATCGAAGTATGGATGGATCATCCGCGGCCTGGCCCGGAAGGTCCGGAACGCATCGCCGATGGCACGGCATCGGTCGGAAGCCCAGACCTTAAATCCGCTTTGCGCCAACGCATTCAGCTGGTTCCGCCGCCCGGCGAACTGCGGATTCTCGCCGGGCTCGCCGCGAACGCGAACTGCAACGGTGTTCCGACGCGCATCACGCAGGGCGCGCTCGACGAACGCCTCGCGGTGATCACCGAACCGCTCGACGAATACACGTCGGCCAGTACGTGGGGCAGGGCGGCATTGCCGCCGAGTCTGATGGTGCGCGCGATGCGCGTCGTTGAATCCGAACTGCTCGCGCGAAGCGGACCGGTAGTCGGATTGTTCGGCGCCATCGAGGTGCAGCATCTGAACGGTCCGCTGTTCGTCGAGACGGATTACCTCGCGCGGGGTCGCGTGCTTGCCGTCAGCGAGACGCCGAAAACGGAGTTCTTCTGGTACGAGTCCACGCTGATCGATCCCGTTGAGGGGACCGACATCGCAAGCATGTTGATGATGTTGCGATTCATGAAGGCGTCGAGCCCGTTGTGGTCCTCGTCGGACGAAGAATCCACCGCGGATTCGGACAGCGATCGCGCTTGATCTTCCGCGGGTGTTCGCGTATTCCTGCGTCCCCTTTCGAGCAACGTAAGTTCAACGATGGACGACGAAGAAGCGCGGCGCATGCGCGATGACGTGCGCAGCCAGACGGTGGTGCGCAATGTCGAAGACGCGCTGTGGCGTTACAACGAAGAGCACGAAGAGACGCTGTCGGTATACGACGTCGTCGGCATGGTTCTGGAAGGCCTCATCGCCGAGGGCATGTGCCCCGCCTGCATCTCCGAATCGGTCCAGATTGCCTTCGAACGTGCGGGCGTAGATCCGAACGAACATATCCAGGAAAGCGACGGCGATCGGCCGACCATGAACCGGCCCGACGGCGACGTCTTCCACTGAGCATCGGCTCGCGATATCTCGCCTAGACTGATACTGATGCCTCGCGGCGGAGGCGGTCACAGGATGCAACGTGATGTGCAGGTTCACCTTCTATCAAGGCGAGCCGATCCGGCTGAGCGCGCTCGTGACCGAGCCCGCGCATTCGCTGATCAACCAGAGCTTCGATTCCCGCGAAGGCGAAGAACCGCTGAACGGCGACGGCTTCGGTGTCGTCTGGTACGCGCCTGAACTGACGGACGCACCGGGGCGGTTCCGCGGTGTCTCACCGGCCTGGAACAACGCGAATCTGCACGAGATCGCGCGCGTCGTGACGAGCCGCTGCGTGATGGCGCACGTTCGCGCCGCCACACAGCAACTCGCGGTCTCGGAGTTGAACTGCCATCCGTTTGTGGTCGATCGCTGGTCGTTCATGCACAACGGCGACATCGGCGGGTTCGGCAAGATCCGCCGCGCGCTGCTGTCGCAATTGTCGGATGAGCGCTTCGACGCCATTCACGGCAGCACCGACTCGGAACACTTCTTCGCGGTGCTGCTCGACGAACTCGTACCCGAAGGTCCGGACCCCGATGCGGAAGCGATCGGCCGTGCGTTTCAGCGTGGTCTCGAGCGCGTTCAGGCGTTGGTGGCCGCGCACGCGCCCGATGAACACCTGTACATCAATGCGGTGCTGACGAACGGTAACGAGGCGGTCGCATGTCGTTATACGACGGACGACCCGAGCGAAGGTTCGTCGCTGCACATCAATCAGGGTCAGCGTTACATCTGCGAAGACGGTGTATGCCGGATGATCGATACGGTGCATTCGGGATCCGTGATCGTCAGCTCCGAGCCCTTGTCCGAAGATCCGGGCTGGACAGCGTTCACGCCGAACTCGATGGTGTTGCTTGCCGACAACCGGGTTGTCCGAACCGTTGCGCTATGAACGTAGCTCTCGTCGGCCGGCGTAGTCGTCGAGCACGACACGCAATGCCAGCACGCCCGACGCCAACGCTTCCTTCTGCGGTTTCTCCAGCCGCTTGATCGCGTGCTCCGCGCTCAGCGCGGCGCCGCGTTCTCCGATCATCGCGCTGAATATCAGATCGACCGGCCGCCGCGTTCGCAGGTAACGCGCCGAACGCGAGCCGCCGCGTTGATGCTCTTTCCAGCGTCGCGAAACGTCGGTGCTGATGCCGGTGTAAACGCTGCCGTCTTCGCAGCGCACCATGTACAGGTACCAGTCAGGCACCGACGGGTTGGGCGAGCGGGGCGCTCCGCGGCATCCGCGTACTCCACCAGATCAGCAGCAACAGCAGCACTTGCACGACGAGCCGTATGGACAACAGCGTGGGAGACACGCCGGGGAACAGCTCCGGATGCTGCCACATGTACACGTTGGCCGGTGTGACGGCGAGCGTCAGCAGAATCAGCAGATTGCCGGACCATTCGCGTGTCAGCGGCACGAGAATGCCGATGGCGAGCAGCACCTCGAACACGCCGCTGACGTAAACCGCAGCCAATGGATACGGTACGTACGGCGGCATGATCGCCATGAAGAAATCGACTTTGGTGAAGTGCGAGACACCGCCGAAGAAGAACCAGGCGAAGACGACCGCAAGACCGGCGTAACGCGCGAATCGGATCATCGGAATCTCCTCGCTCGGGACACACTGCCCGGGCAAAGTCGCGATTGGGTACCGCCCTTGCGGGGGGCAGCGCCATACAACGGGATCAGGGTGACGTTGCCGCGACGTTGATCGCGGCGACAGAGTCACTCGGGATTGACGTTTTCCGCCTGCGGACCCTTCTTACCCTGGGTCACTTCGAAACTGACGCGCTGGCCCTCTGCGAGAGTCCGGCGGCCGGTTCCGTTGATGGCGCGGAAGTGCACGAACACGTCCGGTCCGCCTTCGCGTTCGATGAATCCAAAACCCTTTGCATCGTCAAACCATTTGACGGTGCCAGTGATGCGTTGAGCTGACATATTTCCTCTCGGTGTTCCTAACTGTTTTGCTGAGTACGCGAACTACTCTTCGACGGGAGGCGCGTCATCGCTCGGTTGTTCGCCAGTCCGAGCGGCCTTTTTCAGACGCTTCTCCTCCTTTTTCTTCTGCTTCGCCAGATCCTTCTGCCGCTTCTGAAATTTGTAGTTTGGTTTTGCCAACGATCCCTCCTGGAACGCACGCCGTGCGCAGATTTGCGACTTCGCACGGGCCGAAGGATCCGGAGTATAACCTCAACTCAGGGACCATTTGCCACGCGTCGCGGCATCGCGCTGCGAATCGCCGCTCCGAGATCGTCCTTGGTGAACGGTTTGTGCAGGTACTGGCTGATCGATTCAACCGGCAGCGTGTCGATGGCGCCGCCCGTGATCATGATGATCGGCAGATTGGCGCGCAGCGCACGCAGCGCCAACGCGAGTTCCGTGCCCATCATGCCGGGCATGGCCCGGTCGGTAATCACCAGGTCGATCTCGTTCGCGTGCTGCTTGAAACGCAGCAGCGCTTCGTCGCCGTTGGATGCCATCAGCGTGCGATAGCCGAGCAATTCGAGCAGCCCCTGCATGCTCTGCTGCACATCCGGTTCGTCGTCGACGAACAGGATCGTCTCGTCGCCTGCAACGCCTTCGGCTTCCGTCGTGGGCCGGGAGACCGCCACGATCGCCGGTTCCGCGCATCGCGGCAGCACCACCTCGAATCGCGAGCCTTGTCCGGGCGCGCTGGTGACGCTGATGGTCCCCTGCAATTGCGTCACGATGCCGTGCACCACGGACAGACCCAGGCCGGTGCCCGCGCCGGGAGGCTTGGTCGTGAAGAACGGGTCGAAGATCCGTGCCTTGGTGGCCGCGTCCATGCCGGCGCCGGTATCGCCGACGATCAAGCGGACGTGCGCGCCGGTCGCCAACGCCGGATTCGAGCGCGCTTCCTCCACGCCGACGTCGTGCGACTCGACGACGATCGTCAGCACGCCGCCGTTTTCGCCGATCGCCTGGTACGCATTGGTGCAGAGGTTCATCGTCAGTTGATGCAGCTGACTTGGATCGGCGAACACGGCGCCGCAGTCGTCGTCGATCTGCATGCGGATCTCGATGTTCGCCGGCAACGACGGTCGCACCAGCTGCAGCGCTTCGCGCGTCACGACCGCGAGCGACGTCGGCCGCTGGGCCTGTCGGGCGCGCCGGCCGAACGTGAGGATCGCTTGCACGAGATCCTTCGCGCGCGCCACCGACGTCTGCAACCGGTCGAGATAGGTCGAGGCCTTGCTGCCTCGCGCGACCGTCGCTTGCGTCAGTTGAGCGAAGCCGAGAATCGACGTCAGTATGTTGTTGAAGTCGTGCGCGATGCCGCTGGCCAGCGTGCCCAGCGCGTCCATCCGCTGCGAATCGTGAAGCTGTTGTTCCAGTTGCCGGACCTGGGTGACGTCTGCTCCCGAGATCAACAATCCGCGCGGTTCGTGTTCCGTTGCGGGGAGCGGCGTGGTGTGCCATGCAATGAGCCGCTGAGTGCCGTCTTTGGCCACGATCGGCGATTCGGAGTAGTCGTACTGTGCGACCGCTTGAAACTGTTGGCGAACATGATCGCGAATGTCCGGCGGAACCAATCGTTCGTAGAAATTGCAGCCGATGATTTCCCACTCGGGATAGCCGAGCACGCGCGTGCCTTTCTGATTCACGCGTCGCACGGTACCGTCCGGATCGAGCGCCAGAATCATCACCTCGACGATATCGAGGTAACGCTGCGCATTTTCGCGCTCGCGAATCAGCGCGCGCTCCTGCGCTTGGCGTTCCTCGATCTCGCCGCGCAGCTGGACGTTGGCGTTATGGATCTGCCGTGCCACTGCAAGGCGACGGCTCTGCGCGCGATACACCAACAGGAGCAGCGCGAAGGCGAGCAACAAATAACCGGCTTTCGCGAGAGGTGTGGCCCACGGCGGCGGCGTCGCCCGCAGGTTCAGCGTGAGGGGTTGCGTGCTCCAGACGCCGTCGTTGTTCGTCGCCATCACCTGAAACGCATAGTCGCCCGGCGCGAGGTTCGTGTACGTCGCCCGATGCAGCGATCCGTCGCTTACCCACGCCTCATCGAAGCCGATCAGACGATGCTTGTAGGTGTTGCGTTGCGGCGCGGTGAAATCGAGCGCGGCATATTCGAACGTCATCAACTGGTCGCGATAGCCGAGTTCCATCGCCCGCGCCGGTGCAACGTCGCGATTCATGATCTGCACGCGCGTCAACGCGAGTTGCGGCGGATGGGCGTTGGTTCGGATCGACTCCGGTCTGAAGTAGGTGAAACCGCTGACGCCGCCGAAGTAGAGCTCGCCGCTTTCCGATCGGTACTGCGCGCCGGTGTTGAATTCGTTGTTCGGCAAGCCATTGCTGACGTCGTATCTCTGCACCTCGCCGGTCTGCGGATGCAGGCGCGCAAGACCGTGATTGGAGCTGACCCAGATGTCGCCCATGGCATCCGAAAGGACGCCGTAGACGACCGGGCTCGGCAGCCCGTTGCTCGTGTCGTAGTGCTCGAAGCGCGCTTCGCCGCGGACGCGTGCCTCGGCGCGCCATAGATTCAGTCCGCCGTCTTCCGTGCCGATCCACAAATTGTCGCTCGCATCCACGTGCACGGCCCACGCGTTGTCGCTCGACAGACTCGATGGATCGGCCGGATTGTGCCTATAGGTGGTAAAGGCATTGCGGGACCGGTCGAAGACGCAGATGCCGCCGCCGTGCGTGCCGATTGCAAGCGCGCCGGCGCGGTACTCGGCGATCGCGACGACCCGGTCGGAACACAGGCTCGACGGATCGGCGTCGTCGTGGCGGTAATGACGGAACTGCACCCTCGAGCGTACCAGTTCGTTCAGGCCGCCCAGATAGGTGCCGACCCACAACGTATTGCTGCGGTCGAGCAGCAGGGAAGTTACGCCGTTGAAGCTGATCGAACCCGGATCGGAGGCGTCGTGCACGAAGCGGCGGAGCCGCCCGCTCGTCGTGTCGAGGTGGTTCAAGCCGCCCGAGCGCGTGCCGATCCACAGGTCGATAGTGGATTCCGCTGCCAACGAGAACACCCGGTCGTCGCCGCGGCTGGCGGGACTTCGCGGCGAATGACTCAGCGCGGTGGTCGTGCCGGTGCGTGGATCCTGTCGATTCAATCCACCTCCGGACGTGCCGATCCAGAGCGTCCCGTCCGGCGTCTTCGCGAAGCTGGTGACGAAGTTGTTGCTCAACTCATTAGGCCCGCCATTACGGCGCGCCACCGTTGCGAACGTGCCGACGCGCGGGTTCCACGTGTTGACGCCGACATAAGTTCCGACCCATATCACGCCGCCGCGATCCTGGAACAGCGAGACCACGTGGTCGTCGCTGAGGCTGTTGAAGTCGGCCGGGTCCTGGCGCACGTGTTCGAAGGAATCGGCTTGCGGATCGTAGCGATTCAATCCGCCGCCGTCGGTGCCGATCCACAGCGATCCCGATGCATCCAGAAACAGGATCCGGATGCTGTCGTGGGTAAGACTGCTCGGCTCGTTCGGATGGTGCCGGTACCTGCGGATCTCGCTGGTTGTGGTATCGACCCGGAGCAGGCCTTCTTCGTAGGTGCCGATCCACAGCGCCCCATCGACATCGGAGGCGATGCTGCGAATGCGCGCGCCGGCCCATGCGTCCGGATTCCGCGCATCGAGGAGGTAGCGTTCGACGGTGTTGTTTTCGAGGTTGAGGCGGCTCAGGCCGCCGCCGTCGGTGCCGATCCAGAGGTGGCCCCGATTGTCGATGTGCAGCGCCTTTACATGGTCGTTAGAGAGCGATCCGGCATCATTCGGGTCGTTGCGGTACTGTCGCGTTGCACCGGTCGACGGCTCGAGGCGAAACACGCCGTCGCCGTCGGTGCCGATCCACAACGCACCCGTCGCATCTTCGACGATCGCCCTCACGATCACGCGTGCGGTCGGATCCGCGACGAGCGCGCAATGTACGAACGTGCCGGTCAGCGGATCCAGTCGGTCCAGTCCACCGCCGTCGGTGCCGACCCAGATCGCGCCGTCCGCGCCTTCGTGCAACGCCCAGACCCAGTTGTGTGCGAGCGTCGTCGGGTTGTTCTTATCGTTCGCGTAGGTGACGAAGTTGTATCCGTCGAAGCGATTCAATCCTTCGTCGGTGCCGAGCCAGATAAAACCCTGTCGGTCCTGAATGATCGTCTCGACAGCTGCTTGCGACAGACCGTGCTCGACCGAGTAGTGCGTGAAACGGGTGGCCAGATCGGCGCCGGTGGATCCGATCGATACAAGCGCCGCAATTCCTGTCGTAATCGCTTGGAGGATGGTCAGGCGTGCGCGTCGGCCACGCCCCATCGATCGGTTTTTCGTTTGAGCGCCTCGCGCCTGTTTTCTGCGTTCCTACGCCATGCTAACCCGACGCGTCCGCTACAGAAAACGCCCAACGCCTCAGGAATGCGCGATCAGCATCAGCCGGCCATCGTGCTGTTCGAGCGCATCCAGCGTTTTCAGCGCATTTGCCGCGTCGAGCGGCGACAGCACTTCATCGGCGATCAGTAGCCTGGCGCGCTGCAGAATGCCGCGCGCAATGAACAGGCGCGCCTTTTCTCCCTGCGAAAGCGACCAACCGCCTTCACCGACCATCTGCATCATTCCCGCAGGCATTCGCTCGAGCAGCGAGTCGAGGCCTAGGGCGCGCACAACGCTCAGCGCTTCGTTCAGGTCGTTGGGTGTCGGCGGCCACGCGCGCCCCAAAAGCAGGTTGAAGGCGAACGTTTCGGTGAGCACGTGATTCGATCCCGCTTGCGGCACATAACAAACCCGCGTGCGCCATTGCGTCATGCCGGCGATGTGGCGGTCGAGGCCGCCGCTCATCACCACGCCTTCGTCCTGCTGGATTCGTCCGGCGAGCACGGCGGCGAGCGTCGATTTGCCGCTGCCGGAACGGCCTGTCATCAACACGCGCTCGTGCGACGCGATTTCCAGATCGACATTGGCGAGCACCGGTTTCAGCGCGCCCGGGTAGCGGTAGCTGACACCGCGGCAAACGAAGCCGCTGTCGGCCGCCGACAATCGGCCGAGCATGCGATCCCGTTGCAACGTCGGGTCGCGTTTGAGGCCGGCGAGTTGTTTGAACGATATCCACGCACGGATCGCTTCGCTTACCCCGGCCACGATCGATTGCAGCGCGGCGAATGTCGTTATCACGAAGCCGATCATCACGACGCTGGCGATGCCGGCCTCGGTGCCATAGCTTCGATACAGCGTGGTCATGACGACGAACAGCGCGAGCACCGTCCAGACGCGCGGAATTCGCGCGATGCGCAGCTGTGCCGCGTCGAATCGCAGGCCGGCTTCGTGATAGCGGGCGATGCTGCTGTCTTCTTCGGTATTCCACCGATCGGCGTCGACGAATGCCTTACGCGTGCGGTGCCCGACGAGTTGCTCGGTGTGCACGCTCGTGACGTCGACGTTCCTCGCGAGGTATCGGATTGCCCGTTTGTAGTAGTCGCGCGTGTAATAGGCGCCCAGACCGAAAACGACGCCGAACAACACCAGTAGTGCATCGACGCCGATCGTGATGGCGTAGCCGATTACGAGCAGCAGCAGGTCCAGCGTCGCAAGTGCGACGCGCACGCCGCCGCGCGCGGCCATCGAATCCAGATGATGCGTCTCGAGCGATTGCGCGATCATGCGTCCGAGGCCGAGTTTGCCGACCTGCCGCTTGTCGGCGTTCAGCGCATCGGTGAATAGACGGCGTTTGACGGCGATGCCGACCCGGCCGGCCAGGCTCTGCTCCAGCGAAGACTCGAGCGGTAACAGCAGGAGCGCGGATCCGAGCAGGGCGATCCAGACGAGCGTCAGGCTCGTGCGATCCCCGACACCGCCGAGCAGGACGACGAGCGCCGCCCAGCTCGCGATCCACAGGCCGAATTGAAGCAGGTGGGTCACCAGCAACGGCAGTGAGTGCCACGCGGAAAAATCAGCGGCCGCGGCAACCGCGCGCTTCGGCTCGAATGTCCAACCGAGAAACAGCGGTCGCGCCAGACCGCGCTGACGGCGCAATGCGTCGGCGATACGCCTGGATCTGCGGCCGAGTCGCATCGTCAGCGCTTCGACCGCGATGTCGGCGGGGTCGGTCGATTGGGTGATGAGTCGTCGCGCCAGGTCAGCCATGGCGATGCGCATGCGACGTCCGATCGGCGTCAGCACCACCGCGTGGCGGCGCGTTGCCCTGACGATGAACAAGGCACCTGCCTCGCCGGGCAATGGCACGACCATCGGCGCGAGGTTGGAGAGGCAATCCGCGATGCGGTCGAATGAACAGCTGATGCCGGTCATCTCGACGCTCAACGTCGCCGCTGCAGTCGTCAACGCGTCGGCGAGCGATGCGGCGTCGTCGGTGGCTGAGGCGGCGTCTGTGCCGACGTTGCCGCCGTCGCGGTCGACGAGCCATGGCAATGCCGCGGCGATGCCGGCCGTCGTCCACTGCGCTTCGGCGAAGGCGGTCGTCATGGATGTATCGTCGCGGCGTTGTCGAAATCGATGACGCGCCACGGCGCCTCACGCAGCCTGGCTTGTAGTGAATCCTCCGCTGCGATCATGGCCGCGTAACGGGAGGGAAGTCGTAATAGCGCATCAGGCGCCCCGTCTTCGACGATGCGCCCCTGTTCGAACACCAGCACGCGCGGGAATGTGGCGGTTTCCCGAACATGGTGACTCACCCACAGCAGCGTCGCGTCAGGCCATCGCTCGAGGGCATGCCGGCGCATCCGCTCACGCTGGTCGGCGTCCATGCCGGAAAACGGCTCGTCGAGCAGCACGAGGCGTGCGTCGTTTCTGATCAGCGCGCGGGCGATCCGCAATCGCTGCGACTCTCCGCCCGATAACCGGCTGCCGTTTTCGCCGATCTGCGTGGCAAGACCATCGGCCATTTTTTCGAGGTCGAACACCAGTTCGCTCGCCTGCAGCACTGCGTCGATGGCGGGCGCGCGCCGCGCGTCCACGCCGTAGAGGACGTTGGCGTAAACCTCCCGGTTCCACAGATACGTTTCCGGATCGACGAGCGCGCCGTGTTGTCGAAGCGCTTGAATGCTCGCCGCATCCGCCACGCCGCTGTCGATCAGAATGCGGCCGTCGCTGATCGTGTGCCAACCCGACAGCGCGCCGAGAAAACTGCTCTTCCCGGATCCCGATTCGCCGACGATCGCAATCCGTTCGCCCGCATCGATGCTTACGTCGAGTTCGGCGAGAACCCGCTGTGCGCCTCTAACGACGCTGACCTGCTGCAAGTCGATCCGCACGCCGCGCGCGGCCGGCGCGGCAGCGATGACGGCGTCGGGTGCTTCTTCCGGCGCGTCGAGGATTTCGAGCACGCGGCGGACGATGTTGTGCATCGCCGGCAGCTGTTTGAGATTCACGAGCAGTCCGCGGCTCAGCATCGGCACGAACAACGCCCAGTAGGCGACCAGCAGCACGGTGCCCTGAGGTAGCGACTGATCGATCGCCCGCAACACCAGCGCGATGCCGCACCCAGCCAGCACCAGCACCTGGATCGATTCGAACGCCGTCGCCGCGCGGCGCAATTGCGCGGACGCGCGCACCCAGCGCAACAACAGCGTCTCGTGTTCGAGTTCCAGCGACCGCGCGGCGCCGTGCGTCCAGATCGGCTCCGTTCCGCGTAACGCATCAAGATACAGATTCGACAACGCACCGAGGTGGGTGCGCGCGCGCAGGTCACGCTCGGCCAACGTGCCGAACATGCCGAGCGGCGCGGCGATTGCGAACAGTCCTGCCAACGCAACGACCCACATCATCGACGACATGACCCAGCCGAGCCCGACGAGCACCATTGCGATGCGGACAAAATCGACGAGCAACGTCGTGGTGATGAGCGGTGCGTCGCGCAGCTGAGTAATTGCGTGACCGCGCTCGGCCAGATCGGAAACGAGCCGCGACGCGAAGTAGTCGTCGCGAATCCGCGGCAGCTTGCGCAGCAAGTCGGTGCGCAGCCGCGTCTCGAGTTGACGCCCCAACACGTGGCTGAAGCGCGTTTGTCCGATATTGCACGCGAGCGCGCCGGCCGACGGCAGCAGCACCGCCAGCAATACGAGTGCATAGGTCGACAGATCGGTCGGCGCCTGGAAGCCGAGCAGGTAACGAAACACCAGCGCTTCCATGAGCGTGAGTGCGCCCATCACGAGCGCGATGATCGAGAGCCGCGAAGCGAGATGACCGAAGCCGAGGTCACGCAGCAGCGCCCACAGACGCTGCGCGACGCTGACGCGGAAACCTCCGAGGGTTTTGCGGATGACCGGTTCCGCCTGTCCGGATTGTGGTTGTACGCCGCTGACTTTGATGACGACCGCGCCGCGCAGCAGCAGCGTCTCTTCAGAGGCGTCGGTGGCCGCGACCTGGAAATACTGCGCGGGAACGAGCTCGGGACTGCGCAGCGCATGCTCGATCAGCGTGGTGGCATTGCGACCGCGCACGCGCGTACCGGGACGGTCGAGCGACCGGCACATCCGCAGCGCGGCGTCGAGTGCGCGGATCTGCCGCCAGTCGCCGCTGGCAAACGTGCGCTCGAGCAGCGTTTCGGATGACTCGTTGCGTATCGAAAGTTCGTCGAGGCTGCCGCGCAGTGCGTGTTTGAACTCGTCCGAAGCCGTGTATTCGAGCCAATCGGGCGTGGCCACTTCGAGTTCGTGCCGATACAGCATTGCGTCGAGTTCGCGACGTCGCATCCAGCAGCGACCGCGCGCCGGATCCATGACCTCGAACCCGCCGAACAGCACGCGCCAGATCACCACGAAATGGGTCAACCCGTTCGGCAGCGTAACGACGGCTATGCACGGCAGGTTCTTGTTGTGAGGATCGAGCAGAAAGTCGGTCGGCAACATCACCTGTTCGGCGTCGAGGCCGAAGCGCTGAGCGAGTTCCTCTAACGTGTCTATTGAGGTGCCGTCTACGTCGGTCTGGCACGCTTCACGCAGGCGCGGGTAGCTGACGTCGATACCGCAGCCGTTCAACAGCGCGGCAAGGCAAATC
>JANLUG010000972.1:0-1766 GCA_031363335.1 Gammaproteobacteria bacterium | reverse complement strand
CACCCCACCACCGACGCGATTGCGGTGGCGAGACCGGCACCCTCCGTGCCCATGGCCGGCAGACCGAAGTGGCCGAAGATCAATGCGTACGCAAGGATCGCGTTCGTCACGTGCATCACCACCAGCGGCGCGATGTACATGCGCGAACGCCCGATCCCGTTCCAGAAGCCGTTGAACGCATAGATCGCGCCGATGAACAGCGACTGCGCAATGACCCAACGCAGATACGGCACGCCCGCGGCGAGCACGGCTGGATCGTTGTTGAGCAGCGAGAACAGTTCGGGAGTCGCCCACCAGAGAATCGCGGCGCTCGTCGGCGCCACCAAAACGAGCAGCAGCAACGCGGCATTCAGACTCGCGCCCGCCTCGCCGATCCGGCCCTGACCGACGCGGCGCGAAACGAGCGCCTGCACGGCGATGGTCAGCCCCTGGAAGAAACCCAGATAGATCCACGACGCGAAGCTGCCGAGCCCGACCGCCGCGAGTTCTGCGTTGCCGAGCCAGCCGACCATGGCCGTGTCGACCAACGACAGCAGCGCGGACGATCCCATACCGCCGAGAATCGGCACGCCGATCGAGAGGATGCGGCCGATCCGAGAGCCGCCGTCAGACAATGCAAGCTCCCAACAGATCAGTAACGGCGCTAATCAACCGTCTCGAGTTTCTCGAACACGTCGGAATTCGTGAGGAACGAGTTCCAAGGCTGCGTCGGCTTCGACTTCGCCTCATCTTCGTATTGCCGCGCGAGAATCCACAACGTGTGCAGGCGTTCGACGCCATCCACGGCGCGTACGTAACGACCCGAAAAGCTGGTGATCGCTGCCAGATTTTCGTCGCCGTCACGAAAGCTCACCGCGAAGCTCGCGAGTTCTCCGTTCACGCATCCTTGTACCCGATACTCGACGCCCTTTGCCGCGCGACCTTTCTTCGAGGTGAACCGCCCGCTGATCCATCCATCGGACTGCTCGTCGATCCAAAGCACGGATTTGTTCTGATTGATCCAGCTGCCGCGCAAATCGACATCGGGGATCGCTTCGTTCATGCGCGTTTCCGAAGTAAGCCGACGAGACCGTTCATATGTTGCGTTTCTCGACCCATCCTACGATGCACCACATTGAAGCGTTTCGGGGCTCGGGACGCAACCGGCACCCGCCCCTTAGGAAAGGCGTTGGGTCGCTGCAGCACACTGTCCGGATCGGCGAACCAAGCCACTAGGGCTGTTTTCTGCCGACGCCACAGTGCTAACATCACCGCTCCCCTGACAACCTTCCTGTTCGAGATAGGGATGACCCATGCGAAACGCAAAAGTGCTGACAACGTGTGTAGTGGTTACGCTCCTCATGTCCGGGTGCTTGGGCGGCGGCGCAACCGTCAAGACCAGCACCACGACCGTCTCGATCGGCCAGCAACTGATCGATCTGCAGAATTCCTACAAGTCCGGTGCGATGAACCAGAAGCAGTATGAGCAAGCGAAACAGGACCTTATCAAACGCACGCTGAACTAATGGTGCGATCACGCGATGGAGGCGTCATGAGATCGAATCGGATTCTTGCGATTGCAATGTTGGCGGTCAGTTCAGCGACTTTCGTCGGCTGCGGCGGCGGCGCCGAGGTCAATCAACACGTATCCTCGGTATCGCAGGGCCAGGAGCTCGATGATCTGAAGAGGGCGCTCGATCAAGGCGCGATCGACCAAACAAACTACGAGAAGCTGCAGAAGAAAATCCTGAAACGCGGGTACTGAGTTCGTTCGGACGTTGCGATTG
>JANLUG010000970.1:0-7637 GCA_031363335.1 Gammaproteobacteria bacterium | reverse complement strand
CTGATCATTCGCAACGGCACCGTCGTGGACGGCAGCGGCGACGCCCGCGTGACGGCCGACATCGCCATCGACGGCGACCGCATCACCGCCGTTGGACGCATCGACAGTCCCGCCAAACGCACGATCGACGCGAAAGGCTGTCTCGTCACGCCCGGTTGGGTCGACGTGCACACGCACTACGACGGCCAAGCCACGTGGGATCCGATCCTCGCGCCGTCCAGCTGGCACGGCGTTACGACCGTCGTGATGGGTAACTGCGGTGTCGGCTTCGCGCCGGTGCGGCCGGGCAAAGAGAACTTTCTGATCGAGCTGATGGAAGGCGTGGAGGACATTCCGGGCGCGGCGCTCGCCGAAGGCATCGACTGGCGCTGGGAGAGCTTCGCGCAGTATCTCGACGCGCTCGAAGAACTGCCGCGCACTATCGACATCGCCACGCAGGTTCCGCACGGCGCGGTGCGCGCGTACGTGATGGGCGAACGCTGCAACACATCGGACGATCTGCCGACGAACGAAGAGATCGCGGCGATGGCCGCAATCGTTCGCGACGGCATCAAAGCAGGCGCGCTCGGTTTCTCGAGTTCACGCACGCTGCTGCACAAAGACAAACACGGCATTCACGTGCCAGGCACATTCGCCGGCAGCGACGAGATGCTCGCGCTCGGCCTGTCGATGAAAGGTCTCGACCACGGGGTGTTCGAGCTGGTGTCGGATCACCTCGGCACCGACGACGAGTGGGCCTGGGTCACGCAGTTCGCCAAAGAAACCGGCCGCCCCGTAACGCTCGTCGCAACCTCTGCCGGCGCGTACGAAGGCAACAAGATGTTCAACATCGCGGAGCAAGCGCGGCTGCAAGGCATCGAAGTACGCCCGCAGATGGCCGGCCGCCCCACGGGGGTGCTGCACGGTCTGCAGTCGAATTTCCACATCTTCATGCGGCATCCGACGTTCGCAAACGAACTGAAGCAGCTGCCCCTCGACGAACTCGTCAAGCGCATGAAGGATCCCGCCGTCAAAGCGCAGATCCTCGCCGAACACAGCAGCCTGACGCGCACGCTCTCCGCATCGAGCCTCGACGAATTGCTGTGGCAGATTTTCCCGCTCGGCGAGAAACCGAACTACGAGCCCGACCGCGAAGACAGCGTTGCGGGTATCGCGCAGCGTGAAGGCCGCGACGCGTTCGAAGTGATGTACGACCTGCTCGTCGATCACGACGGCAAAGAGCTGTTCTATCAACCGCTCGGCGGGTATCGCACGTACAACTTCGATTTCTTCCGCGCCAATATGCAGCACCCGAACATCATGTTCGGCCTGTCCGACGGCGGCGCGCACTGCGGCGTCATCGCCGATGCAGGTATGCCGACGTTCATCCTCACGCACTGGGCGCGCGATCGAACAAAAGGCGAACAGCTGCCCCTTGAGTATCTCGTCAGGAAACTGTCGTTCGACACCGCCTCCGCATACGGCATGAACGATCGCGGTCTGCTTGCGGCCGGAAAATTGGCCGATGTGAACGTCATCGACTTCGACAACCTGACGCTGCACCGTCCCGAGGCGATCTTCGATCTGCCGACCGGCGGCAAGCGATTGGTGCAGCGGGTCGAAGGGTACAAGCACATCATCAAGAGCGGCGTGCCGATCTTCGCCGATGGCGAACACACCGGCGCGCTGCCGGGCAAACTCGTCCGCGGATGATCCTGTAGAATCCTGACCCTCGTTTGCGGGGGTCCCATTCAGCGTGCGCATCGGCTCTATGCAGCCCGGGCTATTCGTCGCCGTGCTTTTTGCGATGGCGACGTTCGGCTGCGCGCCGATTGCTCCAATCCCGATCGCGGAACCGATCGAAAATCCGTCGCTCGACGCATTGAAGGCCGAGGTCGTCCGACTCAGCGGCCAGGTCGTCGACCTGCAGACCACGCTCGCCGATGTGCGCACGGAGCAGGAGGCGACAACGACCGAGCTCGATGTGCAAACGCATGCGATCGGCCGCGTGGAAGGCGCTGTTGCAACGCTGCCGGAATCCCTGAAGGGCCTCTGCCCCAAGCCGCCGCGCGTCGACGCGCAGTGCAAGGAACCTGAAATTCAGCGCGTCGTCATCAGCGGCTCGAAGATGGTCGTTGGGGATCTGGAGCAGGTCTGGATCGACCCACCGGGAATCCCGTTGACCGCACGCATCGATACCACCATCGCGAACAATGCGCTGCTCGGCGAGGACATCGTCGAATTCGAACGCGACGGCAAGTCGTGGGTGCGATTCGTGCTGCACGCGCCGGATTCGGACGAGCCCATCTCGCTGGAGCGGCGCGTCTCGAGACACGTGCGAACGGTTCAATCCGGCGGCGGCGAAGGCATCAAGCGTCCGATCGTGCGGATGCGCCTCAAGCTGGGTGACGTGCAGGATACGTTCTCGTTCGTGGTAACCGATCGCGCCGATCATCCGGTGATACTCGGCCGCAGCTTCCTGAAGGACATCGCGTTGGTGGATGTGGGCGCCCGCTACGTTCAACCGCGCGCCAAGGCGTCGGCCACCGACGCGAAGCCGGCGCCATGACGCAGCGAGGTCCCTTCCTGTTCCTCGTGCTCCTGCTTGTCGTCGCAGGCCTGACGAGCGCCATCTTCCGCCACATCCAGTTCAACATTCCGTTTCTGCCGGGCGCGCAGGAAACCGTCTGGCAGATCGAAGCGAAGATCAATTTCTGGGGCGACGGCGCGCCGGTGCAGGCGATCCTGAGCCTGCCGTCGAACCAGGCCGATTACCGAATCGTCAACGAAAACACCGTGTCGTCCGGCTACGGTTTCGTCATCGAGGAGAGCGACGGCCAACGCCGCGCGCGCTGGTCGAAGCGCGACGTCAGCGGCGAACAGACGCTGTATTACAAAGTCGAACTCGTCGCCGATCGAAACCAGATCCGCAATGCGGAACCGGAACCGATCGTGGCATCCGTTCGGCTCGACGAGCCCTATGCGACTGCGGCACAGGCGATCGTCAACGCCGTTGTGCCGCGTTCCGCGGATGCGCTGACGCTCGGCCAGCAGCTGATTCGCGAGATGACGGTGATTCCGCACGATC
The DNA here is from genome assembly GCA_031363335.1 of Gammaproteobacteria bacterium. Taxonomy (GTDB): domain Bacteria; phylum Pseudomonadota; class Gammaproteobacteria; order Pseudomonadales; family Azotimanducaceae; genus DATJGR01. The sequence continues at coordinate 4,570 of JANLUG010000970.1, read as the reverse complement.
AGAACGTCGCGCTCCTGCTCGACCGTTTCGCGCTGCCCGCACTGTTCAGCGATCTGCTCGCGTTGTCTAACGTTCCGGCCCGCCGCGTCGAGGCGTTGATTCTCGAGGAAGGTCGGCGCCGGCAATCGCTCGTGGAACTCGTACAGGTGTGGCAGGACGGTCAATGGCATCTGTTCAATCCGTTGACCGGATTGATCACCGACACATCCGACCTGCTGCTGTGGCAAACCGATACGCCGAGCGTGCTCGACGTAATCGGCGGCAAGCGCAGCCGCATCAGCTTCGCAATCATCAGCCAGACGCGCCCGTCGCTGTCGCTCGCAACGTCCAACGCGCAGGGCATGGACGCGCCGAGTCTGTCGCTGTACAGCTTGCCGGTCGAAGAACAGAACATGTTCAAGCTGATCATGTTGCTACCGGTCGGCGCGCTCGTGGTCGTGCTGCTGCGCACGCTCGTCGGACTGAAAACGTCTGGCACGTTCATGCCGGTGTTGATCGCGCTCGCGTTCCTGCAGACGCAACTGATTCCTGGTGTCATCAGTTTCGTGATGGTCGTGGTGGTCGGCCTGTTCATCCGCAGTTACCTATCGACGCTGAATCTACTGCTTGTGGCGCGCATCGCTACGCTCGTCATCGTGGTGGTCGCGATCATGTCGATCGTCAGCGTGCTGAGTTATCGCCTCGGCCTCGAAGCCGGACTGTCGATCACGTTCTTCCCGATGATCATCCTCGCGTGGACGATCGAGCGCATGTCGATCCTCTGGGAAGAAGACGGTCCGAAGGAAGTGCTGATACAGGGCGGCGGCAGTTTGTTCGTGGCTGTAACTGCGTTTCTCGTCATGGACCAGCCGTTGACGCGGCACCTGGCCTTCAACTTTCCGGAACTGCACCTCGTCGTTCTCGCGGTGATTCTCGTGCTCGGTCGTTACACCGGCTATCGGCTGCTCGAGCTGCGGCGTTTCTCGACGATGATGGGCAACGACTGACGTGTGGGCGAATCCGATCACGCTATGGCGCAAGGGCATCCTCGGCATGAACTGCCGCAACGTCGCCTACATCGGCCGCTATAACCCGCGCGAGCGTTATCCGCTGGTCGACGACAAGCTGTTGACGAAGATGGTGGTTCGGAAAGCCGGCGTGACGGCGCCGGAACTGCTGCTCGTCATCGCTCTGCAGCACGAGATCGAACACATCGACCAGATTCTCGCGAAGTTCACGCAATTCGTGATCAAACCGGCGCGCGGCAGCGGCGGTAAAGGCATCCTCGTGATCGTCGGCCACGACGGCGACAATCTCGTCAAATCGAGCGGCAGCCAGCTGTCGGTAGCCGACGTGAAACGGCATCTCTCCAACATCATCAGTGGACTGTATTCGCTCGGCGGGCGCACCGATGTCGCCTTCGTCGAAGCGTTGGTGACGACCGACGCGACGTTTGAACACATCAGCTACGAAGGCGTGCCGGACATCCGTCTGATCGTGTTCAAAGGCTATCCGGTGATGGGCATGTTGCGGCTTGCCACGAAGGAGTCCGACGGCAAGGCGAATCTGCACCAGGGTGCGGTCGGTGTCGGGCTCGACATCGCGAGCGGCCGCAGCATCGCGGCGGTGCAGTTCAACCGGCCGGTCGATCGCCATCCCGATACCGGTCATACGCTGTCGAACATCGAGGTGCCGCATTGGCGGCAACTGCTGTCGCTCGCCGCGCGGTGTTACGAAGTTACCCGTCTCGGCTATCTGGGCGCCGATATGGTGCTCGACGTCACGCGGGGGCCGCTGCTGCTGGAACTCAACGCACGGCCGGGGCTTACGATCCAGGTTGCCAACGATCGGGGGCTGTTGCCCAGATTACGGCATGTAGAATCGCTCGACGAACTGCAGCATTTTACGGTCGAAGAGCGCGTCGACTATTCGATCGAGCACTTCGCCCATGCGGCCGGCGCGTTGCAACCGTCGTTGTGGGACACTGCAGACACGGCGGAAACGAGCGTCGGTTCCGACTAACCAATCCGATGAGGGGAGATTCCAGATGAGAGGGGTGAGAGCATGATCGTATTGAACGTGAAGATCGAAACAAACCCGGGTGCCGTCGCGGCGATGAAGGACGCGGTCACGGCAATGGAGAAAGCGAGCCGCGCCGAACCCGGTTGCATCGAGTACGTCTTCTCCACCGAGATGAGCAACCCGACGAACATCCGCATCATCGAGCACTGGAAAGACATCGACGCGCTGAAGCTGCACTTCACGCTGCCGCACATGGCGGCGTTCAACGCGGCGATCACGAAGAACCCGCCGAAGAGCGTCGACGTCAAGATGTTCGACGCGACATCGCTGCCGTTTCCACCGAAGTAACTCATCGCCATGTAACATGGCGATACGACCGGTTCGAGGAGAGGGGCAATGCCGTACGTAGAAGGGCGCGTGGTCCACGACGCGGACTCGCACATCATGGAAACGTCGGAGATGCTCGCGGGGTTTGCGAGCGAAAAAGTCCGCACGCATCTGCTCGGGCTCGACGGCAGCGCGTCTGTCGCAACCAGCCTGAGCGAACTGGAACGCGTGCTCGCGCGGCATCGCGATCCGGCCTACCGCGCGGATGACGAGCGCGAGATCCTGCAACGCAAAAACTGGGCGGCGACCGGCGCTTACTACAAGGAAGACCGGCCACGCGCGCTCGACCTGCTCGGCTTCGCGAGCCAGCTCGTGTTCAACACGTTCGTCAACGGCTACAGCGCGCGTCTCGAACGCACCAGCAACGACCTCGATCTGATTTACGGCACGGCCGATGCGCACAACCGCGCCATGCTCGACTTCTGTGGCGTCGACCGGCGGTTGCTGCCCACTGCGTACATACCGCTTGCGGACTTCGAACGCACCCGCGCGATCGCGCAGCGGGCCGTTGCCGATGGCTTCTCCGCATTGCTGATTCCATCCGCGTGCCCGCGCAACCACTCACCGAGCCACATCGGTCTGTTCCCGCTGTGGGCAATCGCGGAGGAAGCCGGCATCCCGATCGTATTTCACGTCGGCGGCGGCGGCGTGCTGCTCGATCCGAAGTACTTTGCCAACGGCCTTCCCGTGCCGCCGGATTTTCACGGCGGCGCCGAGAATTTCCGATCCGTCGATTACATGGCGATCCCAACGCCTGTAATGCAGACGCTCGCAACGATGATCATCGACGGCGTCTTCGAGCGGCATCCGACACTGATGTTCGGTGTCATCGAGCAAGGCGCCGGCTGGATCCCGAGCTGGATGCGGTATCTCGACAGCGCCTACGACGCGTTTGCGCGCCACGAGGAACGGCTGCAGAGGCTGTCGATGCGGCCGAGTGAATACGTTAGGCGGCAGTTGCGCGCCACGCCGTATCCCACCGAAGACGTCGGCTGGATCGTTCGCGAGGCCGGTCCGGAGATTCCGTTGTTCTCCTCGGACTATCCGCACGTCGAAGGCGGACGCAATCCGATCAAGCGATTCGAAACGTCGCTCGACAGTGCGGCGGATCCGATTCGTCATGCTTTCTATCGAGGCAACTTCGCCGATCTGATGGGTCGGGCGTTGAGCAACCGCGGGATCACCGCATAGCGATGCCGCGCGGCTTCTCGAAGTTCGCTGCCGCCGGCTTTGGAACATGCCTGATCCTGCTTTGCGTCGTTTTCGGCCTCGGCACGCTGCACTTCAATCCGCCGGACCCGCTTGGGGCTGACGCACCGAACGACCTCTTTTCTGCAACGCGCGCGCGCGATCAGCTCGCGCGGCTACTCGGCGACGAGGCACCGCACCCGATCGGCAGCGCCGCCAACATGCTGGTCAAGGGGCGGCTCGTCGAGCGTCTCTCCGAACTCGGCTTCGTGCCGGAAGTGCAGGATACGATCGCCTGCAGCTTCAAATGGCCGGTGTGCGGCCACGTCCAGAACGTACTGGCGCGAATCGACGGCGCGCAACCTTCCGGCATTCTGCTGATGGCGCACTACGACTCCGTGCCGAATGCGCCCGGCGCGGGAGACGACGGCGCCGGCGTTGCCGCGCTGCTCGAAATCGCACGCGCGTTGCGCGATGCACCGACGCCCCGCAACAGCATCCTGTTCGCGTTCACCGATGGCGAAGAAGCGGGATTGCTCGGGGCCGATGCATTCTTCTCGCAACATGCGTGGGCAAGCGACGTCGCGGTGGTGATCAATGTAGAAGGATCGGGATCCGACGGCCCGTCGCTGCTGCTGCGCAGCGGACCCCGCAGCGGTGTGGTGCTCGATGCGTTTCGATCGGCCGCGCCATTTCCGGTGGCGTCGTCTTTCTCGGAAGAACTGTTCAAACGAATGCCCAACGACACCGATCTGTCGGTATCGAGCCATGCAGGGAAGCCCGGGGTCGACATCGCCTTCGTCGGCGAACGCAATCACTACCATTCGCCGGCCGACTCGGTCGCCAATCTCAGCCTGTCGACGTTGCAGCATCACGGCGAGAACGCGCTGCCGCTCGTGCGCGCACTTGCGGGCGCCGACCTGTCGATGGATGCACCGAACTATGTCTACACGACGCTGACACAATCGCTGTGGCTCGCTTATCGCCCCAAAAC
>JANLUG010000877.1:0-6834 GCA_031363335.1 Gammaproteobacteria bacterium | reverse complement strand
TGATCGAAGCGCAGAAGAAGGGCTATCCGGCGGTCGACACGATGTTGACTGAAGATCCACCGGTGCATCGCCGCTACCGCGGGCTGGTCAATCAGGCTTTCACCGCACGCCGCGTTGCTACGCTGGAACCCGAAATCGCGAAGATCGCCAACGATCTGATCGATGCCTTCATCGACGACGGTAAGTGCGAACTGGTGTCGGCGTTCTGCGGTCCGTTGCCGATGATCGTGATCGCCGATCAGCTCGGCGTGCCGCGTTCGGATCTTCCGCTGTTCAACAAATGGTCGGATGCATTCGTCGCGCAGTTGTCGCGCATGGCGTCGCCCGACGAAGAACTCGAGGCGGTCAAGCTGATCGTCGAGTATCAGCATTATTTCGCGAAGAAGCTCGAGGAACGCAAACACGAGCGCCACGACGACATCATCTCCGACATCGTGCACGCGCGTATGGAAGGCGAACGTCCGCTCGATACTGCGGAGTCGTTGTCGATCATTCAGCAACTGCTCGTCGCAGGAAACGAAACCACGACGTCGGCCATCGCCGAAGGCATCCTGCTGCTGATCAAGCATCCGGATCAGCTCGCGATGCTGCAGAAAGATCCGGGTCTGATTGCGAATCTCGTCGAGGAAGTGCTTCGACTATCCACGCCAACGGCCAACATGTGGCGCGTCTGCAAGCAGGACACCGAAGTCAACGGCACAAAGATTCCGGCCGGCAGCCTGATCCAGATCCGCTACTCGTCCGCGGATCGCGACGAGCGCGTCTTCGAGCATGCGGAAGCCTTCGACGTAACGCGCAAGAATGCGCGGCAGAACGTCGCGTTCGGCTACGGCGTGCACATGTGTATCGGCGCCAGCCTCGCGCGCAAGGAAATGGAAGTAGCTTTTCGCGTATTGCTCTCGCGCGCAAAAGACTTCGCGCTCGACTGCGTCGAGAACGATCTAACCTATCCGCCGAATGTGCTGCTGAGAGGACTCGCGACGCTACCCGTCAGGTTCGCGTCGCGCTGACGCAGACGTTACGCGAAGGCGACCGGGCTTAGCTCGATCTCTTCGTCGTACAGCAGGTGATCCAACACCATGCTGGCCGGGAAAATACGCATGACTTGCTCGCCGTCTACCCGAGTGGTTGCGCGCACGATTTCCACATCGTTTGCTTTGCCGAGGGCGCTGGCGACATACGTCTGGTCTTGAAGTTTGAATGCTCGTCCGAGCAGAAACCGATAATCCACACCTGACTCCGTTCATTAGTTAATGGGCCGGCTGTGACACCGTTCCCAAGGTTGCGAGTCTACGCATCTCGATCGTCCAAGCTGTAAAGTGCAGTAAGAACGTGTATTGCCCTTGTGAGGTTTTCCAATGGCCCTGCGTGTACTCGTTTTCGGCGCGCATCCCGACGACGCCGAATTCCATGGCGGCGGATTGCTCGCGTTACATCGCGCGCACGGCAATCGCGTGCGGATCATTTCGGTGAGCGACGGCAGCGCAGGACATCAGTCGATGGATCGTCCTTCGCTCGCAGCGCGACGGCGCATCGAGGCCGAACGTGCGGCGGCTGTCATTGGTTGCGAAGTCGAAGTCTGGAAGAACCTCGATGGTGAGCTCGAGCCGTCACTTTCGATCCGCGAGCAGGTCATCCGCGAGATCCGTACCTTCGAACCCGATCTCGTGCTGACGCATCGGATCCACGACTACCACCCGGACCATCGCGCAGTGGGCATGCTCGTGCGCGACGCCTGCTATATGGTGCGCGTGCCGAACGTCGTGCCTGACGCGCCGGCCCTACCGAACGATCCTGTAGTGGCGTGTTTCGCGGACTTTTTCTCCCAGCCGGCACCCTTCCGAGCGGACGCAAAGGTGGATGTGGCGAGCGTAAGCGACAAGATGGACGCAATGCTCGACTGCCACGTCTCGCAGGTCTACGAGTGGATTCCGCATACGTTGGGCCGCGATGCGGAAGTGCCCGTCGATCCTACCCAACGCTTGCGTTGGCTACCCGAGTTCTACGGCCGCGCCCGCGCCGTTGCCCGTCGTTTCGCGCCGGAATACCGGCTCGCCGAAGCGTTCGAGATCTCCGAATACGCACGTAAGCCGAAGCCGGAAGAAATTCCGCTGCTGTTTCCCGGGGTTCGTTAGCGCGACTTCGACAGGGGTCGAACGGCGGCGCGGCGGTGCGGCGGTGCGGCGGACACGCTCGAGTCTCCACCTCCACCGGGAATCAAAGCTCAACCGACTAGTGCAGCGACTTCAGAAACGAGATCAGCGCGCGGTTCACCGCGTCGGGCGCTTCCTGCTGAGTCCAGTGCCCTATGCCCGGCAACAGCACGACGTCGCGCAAGTTCGGCACGACCTCGCGCATCTGCGGTTCGTAGCCCGGATTCATCCGGATCAGATCGCGGTCGCCGCTGATGAACAGCGCCGGTTGTTCGATCTTCTTGCCTTGGAACGGCGCCGACAGCGCCCACGACCGGTCGAGGTTGCGGTACCAGTTGAGGCCGCCGCGGAATCCGCGGCGCGTGAACTCGGCCGTGAAGAAATCAAGATCGGCGTCGGTCAGCCACGCCGGTAATACGTCGGTGTCGGCGAGCTGATCGAGAAAGTACGCCGTCTTCGGCGGCGGATTCGTGACAAGACTCATGACACCGCGGTCCGGCGCATTGCCCGACCCGCCGAACAACAACCGCCGCAACGTGCACCGAACGTCGTGTTGCAATTCGTGCTCTGCGACCCCGGGTTGCTGGAAGTAAAGGATGTAGAAGAAGTTGTCGCCGAACATCATGCGCATCGCGGCGATCGGCGCGATCGGCGCACGATTGGCGAACGGCACTGACAACGCTGCAACGGCGCGGAACATGTCGGGCCGCCACAGCGCGGCATTCCACGCGACGGGCGCACCCCAATCGTGACCGACGATCACCGCTTGTTGCTCGCCCAATGCCCCAACCAACCCGACGATGTCGCCGACGAGATGAAACTGCGTGTACGCGTCGTTCTCGTCCGGTGCGTCGGTCTGCCCGTAGCCGCGTTGATCCGGCGCGACGACGTGAAACCCTGCATCCGCCAACGCGGGCAGTTGGTGGCGCCACGAATACCACGACTCCGGAAAGCCATGGCACAACACCACGAGCGGTCCCGTACCCGCCTCGGCAATGTGCATGTTGATGCCGTTCGTCGCGACGCTGCGATGCTCGATTGAGGCCATTCCCGCTCCCTTAATTCACGTGAGTTAGGCATATAATGCCGCCTTTCACCGACTTTGTACCCGATGAAAACCTGGATACCAGCCACGGTTTTGCTCGCGCTCGGCGGACTGGGTCTGTTCTGGTATGGACACCATCAAAGTAGCGCGGCTCAGTCGGGTGGTCAGTTTCAGATGCCGCCGCCGGTGGTCGAGGTGACGCCGGTCGTGCTGGGCACCGTCGAGCGAACCGTCGAAGCGGTCGGCACGTTGCGCGCGAACGAGTCCGTCACCATTCGACCTGAGATCGCCGGCCGCATAGTCGCGATCGGATTCAAGGAAGGTGAAAAAGTCCGCAAGGGCGCAACGCTGATCACGCTCGACGATTCGGTGAATGCCGCCGAAGTCGCGGAGAAGGCGGCCAACCGCAAGATCTCCGAACTCGCGTACGAGCGCGCGAAGCTACTGGTCGAGAAGAAGGCGGCCTCGGTCGAGGTGCGCGATCGCGCTGAAGCACAACTCGAAGCCGACGACGCAGGGCTGCAACTCGCACGCGCCCGGCTCGATAAAACGCGTCTGCTCGCGCCGTTCGACGGCGTCATCGGTCTGCGCACCGTGAGCGTCGGCGACTTCGTCGACGTCGGTCAGGTGCTTGTGAATCTCGTCGACATCGAGGTGCTGAAAGTCGATTTCCGCGTCGGCGAGATCTATCTGCCGGACGTCGTGTCCGGGCAGGACATCGCGGTCAAAGTCGACGCGTTCCCGTCGCAAACGTTCACCGGTGCCGTCTTCGCGATTGAACCGGAAGTCGACATCAACGGCCGCGCCGTCGTGATCCGCGCGCGGCTGCCGAATCAAGGCGACCAGCTTCGACCGGGCCTGTTTTCACGCGTGACGCTGATCGTCGATCGCAACGCTCAAGCGATGCTGGTGCCGGAAGACGCGATCGTTCCGGAAGGCGAGCGACACTTCGTCTATCGCGTTGCGGACGGACACGTCACGTTGACCGAAGTGCTGATCGGCAAACGTAAGGACACGCACGTAGAAGTGCGCAGCGGTGTCAGCCCCAATGATCTGATCGTGACGGCCGGGCAGTTGAAGCTGCGCGACGGCATTGCGGTGCAGACGACCACTGCCGATGACGCCGTGGCCAAAGCAGCCCCCGCCGTCGCACCCGCGAGCGCCGCGAAAGACTCATGATCCTCTCCGACCTCAGCATTCGCCGACCGGTGCTCGCGACCGTGGTGAATCTGATCATCGTGCTGATCGGTCTGATCGCGTGGGACCGCCTGACGATCCGCGAATTTCCGAACGTCGACGATCCGGTAGTGACGATCACCACGAACTATCTCGGCGCGAACGCCGAAATCATCGAATCGCAGGTGACGAAGCCGCTCGAAGACGGCATCTCCGGCATCGAAGGCGTCGACTACATCAGTTCGATCAGCCGCGCCGAACAGTCGCAGATATCGGTGCGCTTCAGTACCGGCCGCGAGCCCGATGCAGCGGCGAACGACGTGCGCGACCGCGTCGCGCGCGCACGCAGTTTCCTGCCGAAGGAAATCGACAATCCGATCGTCGCAAAGGTCGAATCGGACGCGACGCCGATCATCTACATGGCGATCAATTCGGACCGCCACAACGAGATGGAGCTGACGGACTACGCCGACCGCGTGGTCAAAGACCGGCTCGAAGTGCTGCCAGGTGTTGCACAACTGTTGATCATGGGTGAGCGGCGCTACTCGATGCGGATCTGGCTCGATCGCGCCCGACTCGCGGCGTATTCATTGACGCCGTCCGACGTCGAACACGCGTTGACGGAACAGAATGTCGAAGTGCCTGCCGGTCGCATCGAGAGCAGCGACCGCGAATTCACGGTGCTGTCGGAAACCGACCTGAAGACGCCGGAGCAGTTCTCGCAGATCATCCTGAAGGACGCCGGCGGTTACCTCGTTCGGCTCGGCGACGTGGCGCGCGTCGAGGTCGGACCGGAACTCGTGCGCAACATGTCGCGCGCATCCGGCCACCGCGCAATCGGCCTCGGTCTGATCAAACAGTCCACATCGAACCTGCTCGATGTCGCGCAGGAATTGCGCGGCGAGCTCGTCGAGTTGAACAAGACGTTGCCTGAAGGCATGCGCGTGGACATCGGCTACGACTCGTCGATCTTCGTGCAACAGTCGATCGATCGCGTATTCGTGACGATCGTCGAAGCGATCGCGCTCGTCGTGTTCGTGATCTTCCTGTTCCTGCGCAACTGGCGCGCCACACTGGTGCCGTTGGTGACGATCCCGATCGCGTTGATCGGCGCGCTGGCACTCATGTGGGGATTCGGTTTCTCGATCAACACGCTCACGCTGCTCGCGTTCGTGCTCGCAATCGGCCTGGTGGTGGACGACGCGATCGTGATGCTCGAAAACATCTACCGATACATCGAACAGGGTATGGACCCGATCAAGGCCGCGTTCGTCGGCTCCAAGCAGATCGGTTTCGCCATCGTCGCGATGACGTTCACTTTGGCCGCCGTCTTCACGCCGATCGCATTCAGCGAAGGTAAAACCGGCCGATTCTTCACCGAGTTCGCGTTGACACTCGCCGGTGCGGTGGTCGTTTCCGGTTTCGTCGCGTTGACGCTATCCGCAACGCTCGCGTCGCGGATTCTGCGGCACGAGACAAAGCACAACGCGATGTTCAACTTCGGCGAACGCGTGTTGCATCGCACGGCGGATCTGTATCGGGCGGCGCTCGGCCTGGCGTTGCGCCAACGACCGATCGTGATCGCGTCGATGCTGCTGGTCGGCTCGGCATCGGTGCTGTTCTACCGCGGCCTGCCGGCGGAACTCGCGCCGATGGAAGATCAAGGCACGGTCATGGTGTTCGCGATCGCGCCTGAAGGCGCAACGCTCGACTATCTGAACAGCTACACGAAAAAGATCGACGAAGTTTTCAAATCGATCCCCGAAATGCAGCGCTACATGATGATCATGGGCAGACCGACGGTCAGCAACATGATCTCGTATACGTCGTTGTCGGAGTGGACCGAACGGGAACGCACCTCGCAGCAGGTGGCCGCGAGCATCATGCCGAAGCTGATGAGCATTCCAGGCATCCGTGCATTCGCCGTGACCCCGCAGTCGCTTGGCGGCTCCAACGGCGGCGGTATGGCGATCAACTTCGTAGTGCAGACGTCCGAGTCGTATCAGAAACTCGACCAGAACGTCGCGCAGATCCTTTCCCGCCTCGCCAACAGTCCCGCGCTGGTGAACACCGACTCCGATCTGAAGCTCAATAAACCGGAACTGAAGGTGGAGGTAAATCGCGACAAGGTCGCCGCCGTCGGGGCGAGCGTCGTAGATATCGGGCGCACGCTGGAAACCATGCTCGGCGGACGGCAGGTGACGCGCTTCAAACGCAACGCCGAGCAATACAACGTCAAGCTGCAGGTAGCCGACGTGAATCGCCGCGACCCCGACGATCTGACCAACATCTACGTGCGCGGCGGCAACGGCGAGATGATTCAGCTGTCGAACCTCGTCACCGTGCGTGAAGACGTCGCGCCGCGCGAGCTGAATCACTTCAACAAACAACGCGCCGCGGTGATCTCCGCATCGGTCGGCGATGGACACACGCTCGGACAGGCGCTGGATGTGCTCGAGA
>JANLUG010000875.1:0-7221 GCA_031363335.1 Gammaproteobacteria bacterium | reverse complement strand
CTTCGGTCCGCCGGCGGTCGGCAAGATGGCGGTTGGTCGCGAAATTGAAGCCGCCACCGGCTTGCGGCTCTTTCACAATCACATGTCGATTGAACCCGTGCTGCGGTTCTTTCAGTTCGGAACGCCGGCGTTCGTACGGCTCGTAGATGGATTCCGAACGCAACTGTTCGAAGAAGTTGCGGACAGCGATCTTCCTGGGCTGATCTTCACGTTCGTATGGAATCTCGACGGTCCGGACGACACCGCCTTTATGGATCGCACGTGCCAGTTGTTTCGACAACGCGGCCACACCGTCGCGTTCGTCGAATTGAGGGCCGACTTGGCGCAGCGTCTGGTTCGGAATCGCGCCGCCGATCGGCTCGACGAGAAGCCGTCGAAGCGCGATGTGGAGCGCTCGGAAGAGATTCTGCTCGATCTGGAAAAGTACCGATTGAATACAGACGGGACGATTCCGCTCAGCTATCCACACCTGCTGATCGACAATACGGAATTGTCGGCGGCGGAGGTCGCGCATAGAGTGATCGACGAATTCGGGTTGGCGAAATAGGCCCAGCCTGCCGGAGTAACGAAGTGGCCGATTCCAGTATCGTCATTGCCGTCGGTTCGAGCGCTGCGCATGCATTTTCCAAAGACATGGGCACGGCAATAACGCTGCTCGCGGGTTTGGGCGTAGAAGGCGACGCACATTGCGGCGTTACGGTGAAGCATCGGTCGCGTGTCGCGCGCGATCCAACACAACCGAATCTGCGGCAGGTCCATCTGATGCATGCCGAATTGTTCGATGAGCTGGCGGTTAAGGGCTATCGCGTGTGGCCGGGACAGATGGGCGAGAACATCACGACGCGCGGAATTCCGTTGCTCGCATTGCCAGTGGGTGCCGAACTGCACATCGGCGCGTCTGCAGTAGTGCGGCTGACGGGGCTTCGCAATCCGTGTACTCAACTCGACAAATTCAGACCCGGTCTGATGTCCGCGGTGCTCGAGCATGGACCCAATGGGAAGCTCGTCCGCAAGGCGGGCGTCATGAGCATCGTCGTTGCAGGTGGCGTGGTCCGCCCCAGTGACGCGATCGGCGTCGAATTACCAGGCGGACCACATCGCGCGCTGGAACCGGTTTAGGGGAGGTCGCATCAATGCCGATTGACGTGACGCCGCTCTGGGATTTCGGGCACCCCGACGTGAGCGAGCAGAGATTCCGCGCTGCGCTGCAAGGTGCAGTGGGCGACGATGTGCTGATTCTTCAAACGCAGATCGCGCGAACGTTCGGGATCCGCAAAGACTTCAGCGCGGCGCGAGACGTGCTGAAGAGTATCGAGCCAAACCTCGCCGCGGCGGGTCCCGAAGCGCGCGTCCGGTTTCAGTTGGAGCTCGGTCGGACATACGCGTCCGCGACACACGCGCCGGAACTGTTGACGCCGGAGTCCAAGGAGAAGGCCCGCGCTGCGTATAACGAAGCGCTCCGGATCGCGCAAGCGGAGCATCTCGATGGTCTCGCGATCGACGCGATTCACATGCTCGCATTCGTCGACACGTCGCCCGAAGACCAGCTGAAATGGGGGCAGAAAGCACTCGCGGTTGTCGAAACATCCACGCAACCGGCGGCGCAGAAGTGGGAAGCGTCGATACGCAACAATATCGGCTATGCGCTGCATCAGCTCGGTCGATACGAAGATGCGCTCCAACAATTCAACAGGGCGGTGAGCATTCGCGAGCGCGGCACCGATGCGCAAGCCACGCGAGTCGCTTATTGGATGGTTGCCTGGACGTTGCGGGCAATGAAGCGCAGCGAAGAGGCGCTGCAGATCCAGCTGCGGCTCGAGCGCGAAGGTGATGCCGCCGGGCAACCCGATCTATACGTCTTCGAGGAACTGGAGTTTCTCTATCGCGAGGCGGGCAATGCCGCGCGCGCCGAGTTCTATGCGAACAGACAGCGAACGACGGTGCAGTGATCGGCTCCATCGAAACCTGATGCGCTGCGCATGAGCCTCATTCTCGGCCTGAAGCTGGTACTCGTGCCTGCGCTCATCGGGGCCGTAACGCTCGCGGGGCGTCGTTGGGGTCCTTCCGTGGCGGGTTGGTTGTCGGCTTTTCCGATCGTTGCCGGTCCCATTCTGTTTTTCATCGCGGTTGAGCAGGGCTCGACGTTCGTCGCCCATGCCGCGGTCGGTACGCTGTCGGCGGTGCTGGCGATCCTCGCGTTCGGCATCAGCTACGCGTGGGCCGCGAAGCGTTACGCTTGGCACATCAGTCTAGTCGCGGGCTTCGGCGCGTACTTCGTCGCGGTTGCCTGTTTGCGCCTTGTATCGCCCACGTTGTGGATCGTTGCGCCGTTGGTGTTCGGCGGGCTGCTCGTTGCACCGCGGCTGTTCCCGACGATGCCGACGACCGCGCCGGCTACCCCGGCTCGCGGCAACGATATCTACGTGCGGATGATCTTCGGCGCGGTGCTCGTCTTACTCGTCACTCACTTCTCGGCGAAACTCGGTCCACAACTGAGCGGCGTGTTTGCGATGTTCCCGGTGATGGCGTCGGTGGTCGTCGCTTTCTCACATCGACATTCGGGTGCGGAGTTCGCGGTGAAGCTGCTGCGTGGCATGGTGCTGGGATTCTATTCGTTCGCGACGTTTTGCCTTGTGTTGGCGCTGACGTTGCCCGAGATGAGCATCGGCGCGGCATTTCTCGTGTCGCTCGCGTGTGCGGCGGTCGTGCAGGCCGGTTCGCGTTTTTTTCGAACATGATCGAGCAAGCATGATCCACGAACGCGCGCGTCCGGTCTTTTTCGACCGGGGCACGACATTCGTTCGAACAAGGCGTTGCGGGACATCGCGCCGAGTTGGCAGCGTATGTCAAAACCGGATACACACTGGTCGAGGTGCCGAACGGTCCGGTCGATGCAAGGGTAGAGTTCATGCTGGAGCGGGTCCGCACGCGGGGTACTGAAGTAGAAATGCGACCGATCATTGTTGTTTTCGCAGCGTTCGCGATGGCGTTTTCGGCGCTGGCCACCGCCGACGAATTCCTCATCGGGCCGTGGCGCTTGGGAATGTCGAAAGAAGAGGTCATGTCGTTCGCGCAGTTTCAGCCATACGTTGCCGTTCCCAACACGGGCGGTGTCGAAACCGCGAACGGGATATTTCTGGGCGAGCGCAGGAACGTGTCGTTCGTATTCGACGACCGCGGGCTCAAGTACATACAGGCCTCGGAATACCAGGGCGCGAACTTCGAAGAGGCCGGCGACGGCGTGTTGAGAATCTTCGACTTCTTCGAAAAGAGCCTCGGCGGTGCGACGATCGACGGCGTCGATCTGCGTGAAGAAAACGCGGCCACGAAACTGGATCACGCGGTGCTGAAACTGCTCATTGCGGAGACGCTCGGCACTGCGGAGGAGCGCGGTGAAAAAGCGCGCGAAGGCGGTCAGGCCATGACGATGTTCTTCAACATGCGGCCGGTTCAGCAGCCCGACGGGTCTCGGCTCCATTCGCAGTGGGGCTACGCCAGCCGCTACAAAACATTCTACGTTTTTCTGTATCAGGATCGTCCGTCGAATACGAAGCGCGGCACTGCGTCGATCGTCAGCTTCGAGAAGCTATGAAGATGTCCATGAAGCTGTATGCGCACCCGTTTTCTTCCTATTGCCAGAAGGTATTGGTCGCGCCGTACGAGAACGACACGCCGTTCTTCCCCCGGGGGCACCGGATCGCGAATGATCTGCACGCACACTATGATCGACGGCCATTTCGGACTGTCGAATCGACGGAGACTTGGATGGACATTCAAGAGCTGAACAAAGCGATCATCGCGGAATTTCGCGCGAACGGCGGCAACGTCGGCGGCCAGTTCAAAGGCGCGCCGCTGTTGCTGCTGACGACGAAAGGCGCGAAGTCCGGCAAGACGCGCGTGAATCCGCTTGCGTATCTCTCGGACGCAGGCCGACACGTCATCATCGCGTCGTACGCGGGTGCTGCGTCGAATCCGCCGTGGTATCACAACCTGATCGCGAACCCCGTCGTCGAAGTAGAAGTCGGCAAAGAGCGCTTCAAGGCGCGCGCCGAGGTTCTGGCCGAGCCGGATCGGTCGCGGCTTTACAAGAAGATGGCGCAGGCGATGCCGGCGTTTGCCGAATACGAGAAGAAGACGACGCGCTCGATCCCGGTGATCGCACTGACGAAGCAGTCCTGAGGGCATCGCGGCTCACGACATCGCAGCGTCAGACGACAGAGCGTCGCTCGATCGCGCTTCGTGCGCCAGCAACCAGCGCTTGCGCTCGATGCCGCCGCCGTAGCCGGTGAGGCTTCCATTTGCGCCGATCACGCGATGGCACGGCACGATGATGCCGATCGGGTTGTGGCCGTTCGCGAGCCCTACTGCACGCGGTGCTTTCGGCGAGCCGATGCGACGCGCGAGCGCGCCGTAGGTCTCCGTTCTTCCGAACGGTACATCGAGCAATGCGCGCCATACGGTGCGCTGGAATTCGGTGCCGTGCGGCGCCAACGATAGCTCGAAGGTGCGCAACGAGCCTGCGAAGTATGCAGCGAGTTGCTCGATCGCGGGCCGGAACGGCCTTGCGTCGTGTCGCCAGTCGGTTTGCACTTCGCGCGCGTACTTCTGCGCTTGCATGTACAAGCCCGTCAGCGATTGCCCGTTGCCGATCAACAGTAGTTCGCCGAGCGGGCTGTCGAACGTCGTGAATACACTCGTGGAAAGAGCCATGTGATCATCCACCCGCTGCGAGGCTGTGCCAGAGATGAATGGCGGCATACGCCCGCCATGGGCGCCACGCTTCCGCGGCGGCCGTTAGTTTCTTCGGATGCTCCAGTTCCAATGCCTTCATCAAGCCGAGGTCGCTTGCGGGAAACGCATCCGGATTACCGAGCGCGCGCATCGCGATGTACTGAATCGTCCAAGGTCCGATGCCGGGCAGTTCGTCGAGCGCGGCGGCGGTCTCGTCGTGGTGCGCTGTTGGATCGAGTTTGACGCGGCCGTCTGCTACGGCTTGCGCCAGCACCTTCACGGTCTGCGCGCGCTTACGCGTCAAACCTCGTTCGATGATCTGCTGCAGCGTCGCGTCTGCGAGTGTCTCGGCGCTCGGCGCCACACGATCGAGACCGTCGAACGGCGTTTGTACGGTGTCGCCGAAGAACTGCGCAAAGCGGCCGAACGCGGTTGTCGCGGCCTTCACGGTGATCTGCTGGCCAAGCACGGCGCGCAACGCAAGTTCGAAGCCATCCAGCGTACCGGGAACGCGCAGGCCGGGTGTCGCGCGGATCGTCTTCGCAAGTTGCCGATCGCGCGACAGATGCGCGCCGATCACGGTCGGGTTCGCATCGAGATCGAACAGGCGGCGCAGTCGCGCGAGCAGTGGTGTCAGTACGGGCAACAGGCTCGGCGCAACTTCGACATGCAGGACGTTTTGTCGTTCGGCAGGCGCAGCGGCGATCCAGCCAACGTGCCCGTTGAGGCGCACCGTGCGAAGGTAGCGATCGCCGTCGAGCCGTTCGGTACATATTGCGCCGCGGCTCGTCAGGAATCCGGACAGCGCGGACCACGCAAGCGGCGGCCGATATCCGAGTTTCAAGGTGATGGCGCCGTTGACCGCAATCGGTGCTTGTCCGCGGCGCATGGCGCTCGGGTTCAGTCCGTAGCGCGTGCGGAACAAGTGGTTGAAGCGCCGCACGCTGGAAAAGCCGCTCGCGAAAGCGATGTCGGCCATTTTCAGCTGTGTGTCGGTGAGCAGTTGTTTGGCGAGCAGCAGGCGTCGCGTCTGCGCGAGCTCGACCGGCGTGACGCCGTATTCGTGTTCGACGACGCGGCGCAGCTGCCGCGAACTGATCGCAAACTCGGCGGCGAGACCTTCCATATCGGCGTCCGAAAGAAAGCCTGCTTCGATGCGCGCGACGGCGAGCCCGGAAACGCGCCGCACGGCGTCCATCGGCGCGGAGCCGGGTGCGAGTTCCGGCCGGCATCGCAAGCAGGGACGATAGCCGGCCGCTTCGGCGCTGGCCGCGTTCGTGTAGAAGGTGCAGCGGTCGCGGCCGGGCGTGCGCACCGTGCATACAGGTCGGCAATAGATATGCGTGGTCGAAACGCCGACGAAGAACACGCCGTCGAAGCGCGTGTCGCGCGCTTTGATCGCTTCGTAGCAATGGTCGTGGTCGAGTTGCATGGAGGCAGAGTAGCCGCGCGCGGCAATCGAGTCTCGCCGTTTTCGGACACGATCCCTGCGCGCCATGGAAATGGGCATTGTGCGGCGCCGCGGCGTCCGTACAATCGAACCAAAGCCCACGGAATACGGAATAGATGCCATGAACGTACGGCCCGAAATTGTCGCGCTGGTCGGCGATGTCGACTTCGATCCGGATGCGCTGAAAACGAAGTACCTCGCGGAACGCGACAAGCGCCTGCGCGCTGACGGCAACTCGCAGTACATCGAAGTGAAGGCGGAATTTTCGCGCTACATCGAAGACCCTTACGTCGACCCCGGCTTTACGCGTGCGCCGGTTTTCGACGAAGTCGAATTCGCGATCATCGGCGGCGGCTTCGGTGGTCTGCTGATGGGCGCGCGGCTGCGCGAAGCGGGCTTCAAGAATCTGCGCGTTGTCGAAAGTGCCGGCGACTTCGGCGGTACGTGGTACTGGAACCGTTATCCGGGTGCGATGTGCGACGTCGAGTCGTATTGTTATCTGCCGCTGCTCGAAGAGCTCGGCTACATGCCGAAGCACAAGTATTCGTTCGCGCCGGAAATTCTCGAACACAGCCGGCGCATCGCGCGGCACTACAACCTGTACGAGAACGCGCTGATGCAGACGAACATCACGGCGCTGGAATGGGACGAATCCGCTGCGCGCTGGATCGTCAGCACGAATCGCGGCGACAGATTCACGGCCCAATATGTCGCGATGGCGAACGGGCCGTTGAGCCGTCCGAAGCTGCCCGGCATTCCCGGCATCAACGATTTCAAAGGTTATACGTTCCACACCAGCCGTTGGGACTATCGCTACACCGGCGGCGACAGCAGCGGCAATCTGATGAATCTCAAAGACAAACGCGTCGGCATCATCGGCACCGGTGCAACAGCCATTCAGTGCATTCCGCATCTCGGTGAGTGGGCGAAGCAGCTGTATGTATTCCAGCGCACGCCATCGTCGGTCGATGTGCGTAACAACCGCGACACAGATCCCACGTGGGAGAAGCGCTTGACCAGCGGCTGGCAGAAACGCCGCA
>JANLUG010000862.1:0-1485 GCA_031363335.1 Gammaproteobacteria bacterium | reverse complement strand
GTCGCAGAGCGCATGGGCACCACGAAGAGTGCAATCTCGCGACTTGAATCCGCCGGCAAACACACACCCTCGCTAGCGACGCTGAAGCGCTATGCGAAGGCTGTGGGATGCGAATTGCAGGTCAAACTCGTGAGAACTAAGACGTGATGAAGTCGTCGGCGCGCGCGGCGCGCTGAGTCACTCGCCCTTCGTCTTCGCCGTCAGATACTGATGCAACTGCCGATCGTGCCGGCTCGCGGCAGATAACGGACCGGGGCGTACCCACGGCTCCCACTTCGGCGGGGAACCGGCCGGTTTGTCGCCCATCACCGTAACGCGCTGGATGATTCGCTCCCCAACAAAATCGTTCAGCACGAAGTGTTGTGTGCAGCGGTTGTCCCACATCGCGATGGTGCCTTCCGTCCAGCGATAGCGCACCGTGAAACGCGGATTCGAAACCCACTTGGTGAGATAACGCAGCAGAACGTCGCTCTCGGTCGCGTTCATTTCGACAATACGCCGGGTGAAATGCTCGTTGACGTACAACGCGCGCCGTTCCGTCAGCGGATGCACGCGCACGACCGGATGCACGGCCATTTTGTCGGGACGATTGTGCGGCAGCGCGTCGTGCAGCGCCGTCAGGCCGTCGCACAGATCGCGCATCGGCGCCGACAGTTCTTCGTACGCCGCGTAGAGACTCGCCCACATCGTGTCGCCGCCCGTCGGCGGACACTTCACCATCTTCAGCACCGACAACAGCGCCGGTTCGCTCTGAAACGTAATGTCGGTATGCCACTCGTCCGCAACGCCGCCGTGGCTCGCCGCGAGTTCGAACAGTTCGTTGTGCGGCGTGAACGGATTCTTCAGGTTCGGATGGCCCTCGAGTTGACCGAAGTGTCTGCCGAATGCGACGTGCTGGTCGATCGTCAGGTTCTGGCCCGGAAAGAACAGCACCAGATGCTCGAGCAGCAACCGTTCGATGGCGGCAACGTCGTCGGCCGAGACGCGGGCGAGATCGACACCGCGCACCTCGCCCCCCAACGCGCCCGCCAGACGTTTGACCTCCCAGCGCGTATCGTTGGCGCCGGCGTTCATGTCAGAACTGCTCGCCGGCGGCGCGGCG
This sequence comes from Gammaproteobacteria bacterium, assembly GCA_031363335.1. Classification (GTDB taxonomy): domain Bacteria; phylum Pseudomonadota; class Gammaproteobacteria; order Pseudomonadales; family Azotimanducaceae; genus DATJGR01. Next base: position 383 of record JANLUG010000862.1, on the reverse strand, counting down.
ACGCATCATGTCTTCCATGTCGACGGTCATCGGCATCGCTCGCGCAAGCACCGCGTCGATCCTGCCGCGCACGATCGAATCCCAGGCAGGGTGCGGCAGCACATAGAAGCGATCTTCCTGGATCGACTTGAATACGTTTTCTGCGACTTCCGCCGGCGGCTTGCCCTGCGACAACATCGCGCGGCCGATCTCTGCCATCCCGGGTATGGCGGCACCCGTTTCGATCGCGAGATCTTTGGGGCGATTGCGCTCCGCATCGAAGATGTTCGTGTTGACGAAACCGGGGCACAGCACCGACGCGCCGATCTTCGCACCACGCGCCTGCAGGTCGCGCTGCAGCGTTTCGGTGAGCGACAGCACGCCATGTTTGCTGACGCCGTAAG
>JANLUG010000044.1:0-2291 GCA_031363335.1 Gammaproteobacteria bacterium | reverse complement strand
GCGGTCCGCCGGCACAACACCGCGACGATCGTGCGTCGATAGTCCGCGGTACCGCGGTTGTCGGAAATCGGCGATGCAGCCGCGCTGCACGCTTTGCCTGCTTTCTCGAGCGCCGCGGCGTCGAATTTGGATCCGATGAGTGCATCGGCCGCAGCGGGTACAAGAATGACCGTAGGCGCCACCGCGCCAATCGCCACTCGCGCGGCCGTGCAGACGCCGTTCCCATCCACGCTCACGCTGACGCCGACGCCTGCGACCGCGATGTCCATCTCGGTGCGCGGAATGAAGCGCAGGTAGGCGTCGGAGGTGCCCTTGGGCGGGCGCTGGAACTTGATGCCCAGCAGAAACTCGCCGGGTTTGAGCGCGTTCTTGCCGACGCCGACGACGAACGATTCGACCGGCATTTCGCGCGGTCCGTTTTTGGTCGCGATCACGCAGATACCGGCGTTCGCAACCAGCGCGGAGATGGTGTCGCCGGCTGGCGAGGCATTACACAGATTGCCGCCGAGCGAAGCGCGACCCTGGATCTGGGTCGACCCGATCAGGTCGATCGCTTCGACCAATCCGGGGAGGCACGCGGCCAACGGTTTGGACGCGGTCAACACGGCACCGGAAATCGCGGCGCCGACATAAACTTCCTTTGCACCGACATCGAGCCGATTGGTTTCGGCGAGCCGTTTGATATCGACGATCGTGCGAGGCGACGAGTCGATCAACCGCATCTGGACCATCAGGTCGGTGCCGCCGGCCATGACCTGAGCGCGGCGCCCTGCCCCTTGATGTTCCGCCAATACGTCCAGAGCCTGCTGCACCGTCTCAGGCGCAGCATAGGCAAATGACTGCATGAATCCTCCCGTGGTCCAACCCGTGTGAAGACCGGATTGTATATCACCTGCCTGAGGGTCAGTGCATTCGCTCGGACACGACACTAGAATCGTCATGGCATGAACAACTATGCAGAACACGTCGCCGCCATCCAACAACGCTGGGAAGCGGCGCTGACCTCGAACCGATTCGACGCCGCGCTGATCGCGGCCGGCGCGCGCCGGAATTATTTTCTCGACGACCAGGCGCCGCCGTTCCGCGCAAATCCACATTTCGCCCAATGGCTCGATGCGAGCGGTTGCGAGCACGCCTTGCTGTTGGTCAGGCCCGGACGCAAGCCGACGCTGTTCTTCCATCAGCAGCGCGACTATTGGCATCAGCCGCCCGCAACGCCGGACCTTGCGGGCGCAATCGACATCGAAGTGTTCGATTCGCTCGATGCGCTCGTGGGTGGTGCCGCGCGCGCCATGGAACGCGAGAACCGCACCGCGTTGATCGGCGATTCGAGCACCGAACGCACGAACCTGCCGGTTGCCGAGGTAAATCCACAACAGCTGCTGAATCGTCTGCACTACGGCCGCGCGAGCAAGACGCCGTTCGAGATCGACTGCATGAAACGCGCGACCGTCATCGGAGTGCGTGGCCATCTCGCGGCATTGGCGGCCTATCGCAGCGGCGCGAGCGAATACGCGATTCATCAAGCTTATCTGCTCGCCTCGCGACAGAACGAATCCGAATTGCCGTATTCGAACATCGTGGCGCAGAACGAACACGCGGGTGTTTTGCACTATCAGCACTACGACCGCGAACCGCCGCCGCACCGCGCGAGCTTCCTGATCGACGCGGGCGGTCGCTTCCATGGTTATGCGAGCGACATCACGCGGACGTACGCGGCTGATGCGGACGCTGACTTCGCAGACCTGATCGCTGCTTTGGACGCGAGACAACAGGCGTTGATTGCGTCCATCAAACCCGGTGTGAACTATCTCGATCTTCACGAAACGATGCATCGCGCCATTGGAGATCTGTTGGCCGAGGCAAAGCTCGTGAATTGTTCGGGCAGCGAAGCGTTCGAGCTGCGCATCACCGATGCGTTTATTCCGCACGGGCTGGGTCACCTGATCGGACTACAGACGCACGATGTCGCCGGCCACATGGTGTCGCCGGACGGCGACATGCGCCCTCCACCGAATCGTTATGCCGCATTAAGGCTGACTCGCGACGTGGCGCCGGATCACGTGTTTACGATCGAGCCGGGCCTGTACTTCATTCCGATGCTGCTCGACGAGCTGCGCGCGAAGCCCGCCGGCAAACACATCAACTGGCCGGTGGTCGGGCGGTTCATGCAATTCGGCGGCATCCGCATCGAAGACAATGTTCACGTCACGCGTAACGGCGTCGTCAACCTCACCCGCGACGCCTTCGCCGCGGCCGAGACGAAGTGACCCGCCTGACCGTCGAACGGC
>JANLUG010000733.1:0-4629 GCA_031363335.1 Gammaproteobacteria bacterium | reverse complement strand
CGCGGCTCACGCCGGAAGAGATGGCGCGGGTGGAACGGAGCTTCAAGGCTGTGACCGGGCTCTACGAGTAGCGGTGTGATCGCGATCATGTGCCGACGGCCGCGACTTGGTGCATCGAACGGCCGGTAAATTATCGGCACTCAACCGGCGCGACCGTCGACGCGCGGCCGCGACACGATCGGCCAGAACACCACGACGAACAACGCGAACGCGGCGACCCACAACGCGCCGGCTGCGACGATCGCCTCTGCGTAGTGCGCGGGCCACAGCAGCGGGACGACTACGCGGGCCGCGGCTGCAGCGAGCACCAGCGCGTACGCCGCGGTTTCCGCGCGGCTTGCGATCAGCGGTCGTCCGGTGTGACCGCGCGCGACGCGCGTCATCATGCCGAGCGTCAGCGCGCCGATGCCGCCAACCGTGAGGGCGTGGTCTGCGAGGGTCGTTGATACGGTGCCGACCGCCGCAAACGCGCGCAGCGCCAGATGCACGACGATCCATGCGTAGGCGGCGTGCAGAATCCACAGCATCGGCCGCGCACGGACGGTCCACGGCCGCCACAGTGCGAACCGTGTCGCGTGCAGCAGCGCCGCAGCACTTGCGATCGCCCCGACAACGCCGCCCGGCGCGCGCAGCAGGTCCGCGCTGAACAGCGCGAGCACCGCACCGAGCGCGGTCAGCTCCAGCGCGGCGAAGCGGCGCGGCTTCGCGTCCGGCACCGCGTTCGCCGTGAACAGCGGAATGACCCGGCCGCCCATCACGACCATCGTGAACAGCACCAGATCGAGGCCGAGCCGAACGACGCGCGTCGCGTCCAGCGCTGCGACTGCGTCGATTGCGAGGTAGAAGCCGACGTTCGCGGCGCCCAGTCCGAGCAGCAGCGCGACGAAGAAATAGTTGCGCTGATTGCGGCTTGCGAACAAGGGCCTCGCGATGCCAATCGCAGCCGCGATGGCGAATGCCGCGTGGAACGCGGCGGCAGCGGCCGTCCACGGCGTTGCCGCGAGCGCGCGCGCGACGACCCACACGCAGACGATCGCCGCCAACGGCAGTCCGGTCGGCGTCGATTGCCCGGTCCAGTTGCGCACTGACGTGAACAAAAACCCGACGATCACCGCGAACGCGTAGCCGAACACCATCTCGTGCGCATGCCACAGCGGCCCCCGTATGGGTTCGTATGCGTGCGTGACGCCGGCGAATTGCGCGACCCAGGTTGCGATGGAGATTGCCGCGAACGCACCGGCGGCGATGAACAACGGCCGGAAGCCGAGATTCCACAGTGGGTTCGCGCGCGGCGCGGCAGCATCGTTGGCGAGCGGCGGGTTGGGCGTCACGTGGCTTCCTCGGTCAATGCGCGATTCATTCACGAGCGGCGGCGTCGAGCGCGCGCAGGTTCTCCTCGTGACCTTTCCGCGTGAGGCTGTACAGCGACATGATGCCGAGCATCGTCATCCACAGCGCCAGGATTGTCGGTACGTACAGCATGCCCAGCCGCCAGGTCGTTTCTGCCGACACGTGCGTGGCATCGGCGCCGGTCTTCAGGCCCGCGAGCGTGATCACATACCCGGCGAGGATCACGCCGAGACCGTTGACCATCTTGCCGATGAACGCGGACGCGGCGAAGAAGATGCCCTCCGAGCGCCGACCGGTCTTGAGTTCGGCCTGTTCAACGAGGTCGGCCATCATCGCCCCCGAGAGAATCTGGTAGCAGATGATCAGGCCCACGTCGATCATGGTCGCGAAGAACACGAACCAGAACACCAGCGCGTTGGTCTCCTGCGGCAGCACGTCCGTCAGCCGCAGCACGATCGGTATCGGCGATCCGATGAATGCGAGCAGGCCGCTGATGATGGCGCCGCGCTTTTTGCCGATCGTGCGCGACAGCCATGGCGCAAGCAGCGCGCCGATGATGGCCGAACCGAAAACGCCCATCGTGATCACGCTGATCTGCTGGCTGCTGAAGCGCCAGAAGTACGTGTACAGGATGAACGCCATGCCGGCCGACAGCCCCGAGGCGATCGAACCGAAAATCGCCGATGCGAACAGCGCCATGAAGGATCGATTCGACAGCGTCTCGAAGATTTCCTTGAAGATCCGCGCAGGTGTCAGGGTTCGCGCCGGCGGTGCGGGCCGCATGTGGACGATGCGCGAATGCGTGCCGATCGCAGCGGCGAGCATCGACGCGAGAATGAGTCCGGAAGCGATCAGCCCGTAGGCGTGGTATGCGTCGCGATTGAACTGGCCGTTCGGAATCGCCGCGGTCGCAAACAGCGGAAACAGCACCCCGAACATGAACACCGACATGAAGTTGCCGCCGGTCCAGCCGAAGTACGAACTGAATGCCTGCAGCGTGCTGCGCTGGTCGTAGTCTTTCGTCAGTTCCGGCGCGAGCGACGCCAGCGGAATCTCGTAGAACGAAAACGAAACGCGGATCGCCGCCAGCGTACCCAGCAGGTACCAGAACGTGGCCGTAGTCGACATTCCAGCGGGCGGACTCCAGACGAGGAAATACGCGGCGGTGATCGGCACGATGGCCGCATACAAAAACGGATGGCGCCGTCCCCACCGGGAACGGAGATTGTCGGACCAGTAGCCGATGATCGGGTCGGAGACCGCATCGATGCACAGCGCAATCGTCAGTGCCAGGCTGACCAGACGCGCGTCGAGGCCGACCACTTGGCTGTAGAAGAGCAGCAGGAAATAGGCGAGCCCGTTGTTCCGGACACCGATGGCGACGGCGCCGGATCCATACGCGAGTTTGGTCCAGATCGATGGCGCCGTGAGCGCCGGATTGCGCGGCTCGGTGGTCGCCCCCTTCTGCATTTACCGCTCCGTCACACCGTGTACGTACCGCCGTCGACGCCGATCGTCTTGCCGGTGATGTAGCTCGACTGATCGCTCGACAGAAACAGCACCACGTTCGCCACTTCCTCGGGCTGCGCGACGCGGCCGATCGGCAGCGCGGCGGCCTGCTTCTGCAGCCGGCCCGATTCGAGCAGCGTCTGCGTCATCCCTGTTTCGATCGGCCCGGGGGCGACCGCGTTGACGCGTATGCCGGCCGCGCCGAGTTCTGCCGCAAGACACTTGGTCAGCATCACGACGCCCGCTTTGGAAACGCAGTAGTCGGCGATCGTCGGCACGGGACCGTAGGCGGCAATCGATGCGAAGTTCACGATCGTGCCGCCGTGGCCCTCGGCAATCATCTGACGGGCCGACTCGCGCGCGCAGATCATCACGCCCGTGAGGTTGACGTCCAACACTTTTCGCCAACGCTCGGTCGGTTTATTCAGAATGAATCCCGCATCGGGATGACGAAACGGATCGGTGGCTTCGTCCTTTTCGACGAAGTTCGCGTAGGAGATGCCGGCGGCGGTGACCATGGCGTCGACGCGGCCATAGGTGCCCGCGGCGTGCTTGATGAGGGCGACGATCTGCCCCTCGTCGGCGGTGTCGGTGTGCACGAACGTCGCGCGGCCGCCGGCCTGTTCGATCATTGCAACGGTCTGGCGCCCGCCGGTGTCGTTGATATCGGCCACGACGACGGCTGCGCCTTCCTGCGCGAACAACACACTTGTGGCGCGGCCCATGCCCGAGCCGCCGCCGGTCACGATCGCCACTTTGTTTTGCATCTGCATCGGTGTCGACCTCGGCCAGGAGAGCGAAGAGGGTTCCGCCGAATCATCGCCGCCCGCGTGGCAGGAATCCATTGGTCGCGTCAAAACCCTCGAAAAACACAGGTTGTTGGCGAAGACGGCCGCCGTCAGAGTCTGCCTGCGTTTACACGGTGGAGGGGAAACACGTCAATGCGACTCACGGTCGTCCTGCTACTTATGAGTTTTACGAATGTAGTTGTTGCGGCACCGGCCACTACACCACTGCAAATGCCCGACCTCGGCGCGATCGCCGCGAGCCTGCCTGCCGACGATGTCGGCATCATGGCCCGCTTCCATTTCGCCACCCACACTCGGGACTTCGATAAGTCTCGCGCGTTCTATCGCAAGCTCGGTTACACGGAAGGGATGAGTGGGTTCCCGCTGTCCAATACCCATCGGATGGCGGAGGCGCTCGGCATGTTCGACGTCTGCCAATACGAACTCGTCAAAGGCGAAGTGATTTCGTTACCGGGCAGTCTGAACGCGGCCAACATCGACCTGCTGCAATTCAAGATCCCATACAACGATGCGCCCCCCTACGAATTGCCCAACCATCTGGGCATGGCGTACGCGGCATTGCTGACGACGGATCTGGCGAGTGATGTCGCGTACCTGAAATCCGAAGGCGTCACGCTGTTGTCCGAACCGTACGGCATTCCGGGTGACCGGTTCGTGTTCTTCCGCGATCCTGACGGCGTGCTCTACAAACTGTACGAGGCAGCGCCGCCGCACGGCGACAAGGCGGCCAACATGCACCTCGTTGCAATGAGCTACATCGGCATCAACGTCAGCGATCTCGATAAATCCCTGAGCTTCTATCGATCGCTGGGTTACACGCTGACTAAGCCGCTGGCGCAGCAGACGGGATCGCTCGAAGAGGCGCGCGCATGGGGGCTCGACGCGCCGTTTCAATTCAAAGGCGTCGACGTTGCAATTGCAAAGGGCGACAACCACGTACTGCACCAGTCGCAGTACGTGG
>JANLUG010000674.1:0-2252 GCA_031363335.1 Gammaproteobacteria bacterium | reverse complement strand
CGCAAGGTTGCCGAAGCGGCGCGCGCGCGCGGAATCGACATGCTCGATGCGCCGGTCTCGGGCGGAACGGTCGGGGCGGAAAAGGGCACGCTGACGTTCATCGTGGGCGGCGACGCCGCAGTGCTCGAACGCGGCCGGCCGATCCTCGAGAAGATGGGCGCCAACATCTTTCATGCCGGCGCGCAGGGCGCCGGTCAGGTCGCCAAGATCTGCAACAACATGCTGCTTGCCATTCACATGACCGGTACTGCGGAAGCGCTCGCGCTCGGGGTTGCGAATGGTCTCGATCCTGGCGTGCTCTCGGAAATCATGAAACGTTCGTCGGGCGGCAACTGGTCGCTCAACGTGTACAACCCTTATCCCGGCGTGATGGAGGGCGTGCCGGCGTCGCGCGGCTATGCAGGCGGATTTCTCGTCGACCTGATGATCAAGGATCTCGGTCTCGCGATGGATGCTGCCGACGGCACCGATATGGCCATTCCGATGGGTGCATTGGCGCGCAATCTGTACCGGCTGCTGAAGAAACAGCAGGACGCAGGGGCGCTGGACTTCTCCAGCATTCAGAAGCTCTACACGAAAGACGCGTGACGGATCAGGCGAGCATCTCCATCGCCGCTCGCATGTCCTCGGACAAATCTTCCATTTCGGTCGCATCGACCGATGGATCGAGGCCCAGCTTGTTGAAGGCCTTGATCTTCGTCCAATCGATCTGCGCGCTCGGGTGATTCGTGCCCGAGAACGTCTGCAGGTGTGCAACCATTACGACGTCGACGTAGTCGGTGTTCACGCTATCGCGATCGTAGACAGTGTGTTGCACCGGAACGATCGCGACTTCGGCGGGGAACTTCCAGTTCCGCAGAATGAGGCCGCCGAGTTCGCCGTGAATTTCGTCGATGACCCGATCGAGCGTAAAGCTGTCGTTCAGCAGACGATCGTGTTCTTCGGCCCACGTCAGGATCGGTAGCGCGCCGATGTTGTGAGTCAGGCCGGCCAACATCGCCTGATCGGGTTTCAGCTTCGTGAAATTGCGCGCCAGCACGGTGCTGATGGCGGCGATCTGCGTCGCCTGCGCCCACACAGAACGCAGCTTTCGATCGATGACGTCGGAAGTCGCCTGAAACATCTGCTGCATGGCAAGGCCGGTGGCGAGGTTGCACGTGTAGTCGATGCCGAGACGGCTGACCGCCGTCGCGATAGTTTCGATCTCGCGCGCGCCGCGATACATCGGCGAATTCGCCACCTTCAGCACGCGTGCCGCGAGACTCGGGTCTTCGCCGATCACCTCGGCGAGATCGGCCGCGGAAATGTCTTCCCGCTCCGCGACGTCGCGAATCTTCAAAGCCACCTCGGGCAAGGTCGGCAACTGCAGCTGATCCTTGCTGATCGCGATGGTGACTTCTTCGCGGACTGCATCTGCAACGCCGGACATGGGCTTACTCCCGATAATTCGATGGCTGATCGAAGTATAGGAGAGTTATTGCAATGCGAATTTCGTGGCGAGCGCGTGCAGCGCACCGTCGATGCCGTCATTCAAGACGGCCAGCGCTTCACCGTTCGCGGCGTCGGTTGCCGCCACGTTGACGAGTGTCCCCACACGGCTGCCGTCGACACCGAGCAGAGCTTCGCCCACCGTCGGAAGCGCGCCGTTCCACATCAGTGGACGCAGGTGGCGCTTCGCTCGCCCAAGGTGCTGGGTACGCGCGACGATTTCCTGGCCGAGGTAACAGCCTTTGGTGAAGCTGACGGCGCCGAGTTGGTCGTAGTCGAGCATCTGCGGCAGAAAGGTTTCCGATGTCGCGGCGCAGATATGCGCGATACCGGCGCGGACGTCCTGCAGGTGCCATACATTCGCGTCGCGCGTCTCTCTGCAGGCTTCGCACTCGAGCCATGTTGAGCGTGCATCTGCAGCAGGAAGAAACAAAAGAACGCGTCGCTGCAAGCCGGGCATCGCGACGGCGTACCCGCCGCGGAACGGTGCGACTGTTAGCGGGTCCAGGGCGAGCGATTGATCGCGCGGTTCGATGATGCCGAGCAGAACCGGTGCGGATTCGGCCGCCGCAAACCGCGAGCGTGAGAACGCCAGGTACTTTTGCAGGCTCTCAATGACGCGTTCCCGCAACGAAGCATGTATCAGCAGCGTCGGATTCCCATCGGTGAGCACGACCGTCGCGTCGGCCACCACACGGCCCTTAATGTTGCAGTAAGCGCCGTACAGCGCGCGCGTCGGCTCGAGCGCCTTCATGTCGCAGGTC
>JANLUG010000379.1:0-6832 GCA_031363335.1 Gammaproteobacteria bacterium | reverse complement strand
CATCTCGACGAATTCCATCAACCCCTGGTTGGCTTTACACAGCGCGCCGGAGTAGCTGTAGGCATCGGGGTCGTTCTGCTCGAACTCTTCGAGCTTGCGGATGTCGACTTTGCCGACCAACGCGGAGATGTCCTGGTTGTTCTCGTCACCGGGCTCCGTCTTCGCGATCGCGATCTGATCGAGGATCGACGGATACAGTTTGACGACGCGGAACTGCGAGATGTCGCCGCCGAATTCCTTGAGGCGCTTCGCGGACCACGGCGACATGACACTGCGCAGGTAGCGACGTGGGATGCCATACTCGTCTTCGAGAATGCCAGCGTCTTCGGACGGATCGAACAGACCGAGCGGCGATTCGTTCACCGGCGAGCCTTCGATGGCGTAGAAGGGCATCCGCTGCATCATCGATTTCAATCGTTCTGCGAGCGAGGATTTGCCGCCGCCGACGGGGCCGAGCAGATACAGGATCTGCTTCCGCTCCTCCAATCCTTGTGCGGCGTGCCGGAAGAACGAGACGATCTGCTCGATCGCATCTTCCATGCCGTAGAACTCGTCGAACGCGGGGTATCGCTTGATCACCTTGTTCGAGAAGATCCGCGACAAGCGCGCATCTTTCGAGGTGTCGACGAACTCGGGTTTTCCTACGGAGAGCAACAGGCGTTCAGCTGCCGTTGCGTATGCTGTCGAGTCGCCTCGGCAAACCTCGAGAAACTCCTTCAGCGAGTACCGCTCTTCCTGTGATGCGTCGTAACGACTGCGGTAGTGCTCGAAAACGCCCATGTGTTCTCCTCCATGTAAACGATCGACCAGGGGATCGATCCACATGACGGAGGTCTCACACTGCGGCGCCCTGCCGTGAGTCCCTCGCCTGGTGCGCCTATCTGTAACCGTAGTACAGCGCACACCAAAGCGCCAGTTAACTCCGTCACACCTTGTGTCAATTTATCGACGCAGTCAGCTCACTACTATTCGACAGAATTGACGGAAATCCGTTCACCATCGTCGAGGCGCAACGCTGTGAGTTTATTGCCCCAGACGCAACCCGTATCCAATGCATGCATGTCATCGACGTCGCACTGACCGTTGATCGCCGCCCAGTGACCGAATATCAGCGGAAACCTCGGACGCGAGTCGCGATAGAAGTCGAACCACGCGTTGTATCCCTTCGGGATGCCCTCGAGTGATCCGTCATACGTCAACTCCAGAACGCCAACAGCATCGATCAGCCGCATTCGCGTCAGGTAGTTGATGATCGAGCGCATCCGTTCCATTCCTTTCAGTCCATCGCTCCAGCACGCGGGCTGATTCCCGTACATCTCTGCAAGCAACGCGCCATAGTCGTCGTCGGCAAGCACTCGTTCGACTTCATGTGCGCGTTCCATCGCAGTGTCGAAGTTCCAGATGTGCGGAACGCCCGCATGAACCATTGAAAACCCCAGTTGTTCGTCGACATGGAACAAAGGTTGTCCGCGCAACCAATCGATCAGCGCGTCACGATCGGGCGCTTTGAGAATCTCGGACATGGTATCGCCCGATTTCGGTGCGCGGTGTCCTCCTGCGGCCGCCAAAAGATGTAGGTCATGATTACCCAGCACGGTGACGGCTCGGTCGCCGAGCTGCTTCACGAAGCGCAGTGTCTGCAGAGATGAGGGACCCCGATTGACGAGATCGCCGACGAACCAGAGCCGGTCTCTGTTTTCGTCGAAGTCGACGTGTTCAAGCAGCCGCTGCAGCGAATCGTAACAACCCTGAACATCGCCGATTGCGTAGACGGCCATCAGTGGACCAGGTTGGGAACGGACAACGAGAACACGGGGATCGGTACCAGGAATCGTTCGCCGCCGTCGGCCTCGAACTCGTAGTGGCCTTGCATCGAGCCGACCGGTGTCTCGAGCACCGCGGCGCTCGTGTAGCGGAACGATGCGCCGGGTTCGATGTGCGGCTCCTCGCCAACCACGCCACGACCGCGAACTTCCTGACGCACACCATCGGAATTGGTGATGATCCAGTGCCGGTGATTCAACTGGGCGGCGACGTCGCCGGTGTTGCGAATGGTGATGGTGTACGCGAACACCCAACGCTTCGCTTCCGGGTCGGACTCGCGCGCGATGTAGCGAGGCTCTACATCGATCTCGAACCCGCGTTTGTCACTCATTCGATCGCTCCGCAAGTAGGTTGGCGAGATCCACATACCCTGTGAGATCGACCGCATCTGCGCGCATGCCAGGATCGACACCGATCCGGTTCCAATCGATGCCCAAGGATTGTAGAGCATTGCGCAGCGTCTTTCGGCGCTGCTGAAAAGCACTTCGTAACACGGCAACGAAAGCGTCGCGCGACCGCAGCGGCAACGGATTTGCCTTCGGCATGATTCGCACGAACGTCGACATCACTTTCGGCGGAGGGCGGAAGTGCTCGGGACCGACATCGAACAGCGGCTCTACCGACGCGCCGTATTGGGCGATGATCGCCAGTCGCCCCCAGTCCTTGCTTCCCGGCGATGCGGCCAGCCGATCGACCACCTCCTTCTGCAGCAGGAAATGCAGATCGCGGATGCCGGGGAGCAGCTCGAGCAGCCGCAACAGCAACGGCGTGGAGATGTTGTACGGCAGATTGCCGACAACGCGCCGCCCCGGCGTCAGCAACGGCGCCAGATCCAAGCGCAGCACGTCGCCTTCGATGACGTGCAGATCGGCGAAACGCTGTTTGAGCATCGCCACGAGGTCGCGGTCGATCTCAACGACGGTGACGTCGTCCGATGCCGCCAGCAGGTGTCGCGTCAGCGCGCCCTCGCCCGGGCCGATCTCGAGCACGGCATCGCCGCGGCCGTACGCGAGGCGCTCCGCCATTGCCTCGAGGATGACTTCGCTGTCGAGGAAATGCTGGCCGAAGCGCCGTCTAGGACGATGATTCACGAGCGAGCGAGCTGCTCGGCGAGCTCGATCGCCGCAACGAAACTGCCGATATCGGCGCCACCGCGGCCCGCGATATCGAGTGCGGTGCCGTGATCGACGGACGTGCGCACGATCGGCAGGCCGAGCGTCACGTTCACGGCATTGCCGAAACCGACATGCTTCAGCACCGGCAGACCCTGATCGTGATACATCGCGAGCACCGCGTCCGCCCCTGCGAGCTGCCGTTGGGTGAACAGCGTGTCGGCCGGCAGCGGTCCGACCACTCCGCGATCGGCAAATTCCCGGCATACCGGACCGATGACGTCGATCTCTTCGCGGCCGAGGTGGCCGCCTTCGCCGGCGTGTGGATTGAGACCGGCCACGAGTATCCGCGGCCGCGCGATCGCGAAGCGTCTGGTCAGATCGGCCAGCAAAACGGTAAGGACATCGGTGAGCCGACGCCGGGTGATCAGCGCCGGCACATCGGCCAGCGAAACGTGTGTAGTCGCGAGCGCCACGCGCAGATCCCCCGCGACCAGCAGCATCACCACCGTGTCGCAACCGCAGCGCTCAGCGATAAATTCGGTGTGTCCGGAGAACGCCACGCCGGCATCGTTGATGATCGACTTCTGAACCGGCCCGGTGACCATGCCCGCGAATCGCCCCTCGGTGCAGCCGTCGGCGGCGGCGGTCAACGTCTCCAGTACGTACGGCACGTTCGACATATCGAGACGGCCCGCCACGACTTCGACGCCGAGGCGTATCGGCTGAACAGACAGCGATCCGGCCGAGCGCGTCACCGGACCGGGGTATTCGACGACATTCAGTTTCAGGCCGAGCTGTTTCGCGCGCGCCCGGAGCAAAACGGGGTCGGCCAGCGCGACGGCGGCGATGTCGCGCGGAGATTGCGCCCACATGACGGCCAGATCCGGCCCGATGCCGGCGGGTTCGCCGGTCGTCAGGGCCAGCGGCGCGCATTCACTCGACCTTGGGCTTGCCGTCATTGGTCACTCTGATCTCGACATAGGCTTCGTCGCGGATTTCCTTCAACCATTCCTGCAGTTCTTCCTCGTAGCGACGATTATGCAGCACCCGTATCGCAAGATTCCGACGCGCGTCTTCGCTCATGTCGTGCTTGCGACGATCCATCACTTCGAGCACGTGCCAGCCGAATTTCGTGTGGAACGGCGCACTCAATTTTCCGGTGGGCGTGTCCTTCATCATGTCGCCGAATTCCTGCGCGAACTTCTCAGGCTCCGACCAGCCCAGATCGCCGCCCGCCAGCGCACTGCCCGGATCTTCCGAGTACAGGCGCGCCAGCGCACCGAAGTCCTCACCCGCCACGAGACGGCGATGGATCTCTTCGATCAGCGTCTGCGTATCCGCTTCGCTGCGGATCTCGGACGGCTTCACCAGGATGTGCCGTACCAGTGTCTGCTCCACCACTTCGGTACCCGCGCCGCGCTTTTCCAGCAACTGCACGATGTGGAAGCCGCTGCCGCTGCGGATCGGCGCGGCCGTCTGGCCGACCTCGAGCACGAACACCTGTTCGGCGAACAGGCTCGGCAACTCGCCCGCTTTGCGCCAACCGAGGTCGCCGCCTTCCAGAGCGCGGGAATCCGACGAGTGCGCAATCGCCATCTGCCGGAAGTCCGCCCCTTCTTTGAGTTGGTCGTAGATCGAGTTCGCCTCCTGTTCCGCCTTCGCGACGGTGGCCGGCGACGCGTCGTTGTCCACCGCGATCAGAATGTGTCCCACTCGATACTCGTCGGACAACGTGCGCTTGCCGAGCGGCGACGCGAGGAACGCATCGATCTCTTCATCCGAGAGATAGATTCGACTGTTCACCCGGTTGCGCTGCACCCGCTGGATGATCATCTCGCGGCGTACTTCGTCGCGAAAATCGCCGTACGCCATGCCGTCGCGCGCCAACGCCCCAGTGAACTCGTCGAGCGTCATGTTGTTCTGTTTGGCGATCCCCTCGAGCGCGTTGGTCAGCGTTTCGTCGTCGACCCGCACACCCGCGCGCTGCCCCATCTGCAACTGGATCTCTTCCATGATCAGCCGCTCGAGCATCTGACTGAACAACACGTCGTCCGACGGAATCGGCATCTTCGCCGCCAGCATCTGCTTGCGGACCGACGTCAGTCGATTGACGAGTTCGGTCGCCAGCACCACATCGTCGTCGACGATCGCGACGATGTAGTCGAGATCTTTCGGCACGGCGTTCGCGGCTGACCCGATCATCAGGAGCAATCCGCATAACCACCACTTCAGCGACATCAGAACTCCTCCGCCACATAACCGGGAATGCCGGAATGCATCATCGAATCGATCCGCCCGCCGAAACTGGCGAGCCCTTTGAAGACAATCTGTATGAACACACCTTCATCCGACTGCGCGTCGGGCGTGACCGTACTCCCAGGCGTCGACAGGAACTTGCGGCCGACCAGCCGGAGCTGCAGACAACAATCACTGTACTCAAGACCCGCGAGCGCCTCGATAGTTCGATGCTCCTCGAGGTCGTAGTCGAAACGACCGATCAGGCTGTACTGGCGGAAGATCGACCAGTAGAACGACACGTCTGTCTGCTTCAGCAACGGCTGGATATCGTCGCGGCGCCGATAGCTCAGGTTGAAGATGTGGCGGTTGTCCGAACGGTATTGTAGCGTCGCGCCGATCTCGTTCAGTTCACCGTCGTTCGGATCCCAGGTGGCACTCGTGAAGAACGTGAGCGCGTTGCTCACCGTGGCGCCGATCTGGCCGGCGAACGCCGAATTCTTGTGGAGATCATCGGCGGTGGTCACACCCGTCGACGTCACTCGCCGGTCTTCGAAGTAGTAGATCTGGCCGAGGCTCGCGCGGAACCGTTCCTGACCGGTGTCGGCGTTGAGCCAACGGGTCGTCACTGCCGCCGTCAGTTGATCCGCGTCGCCAATGCGATCGATACCGGCGAAGCGGTTGTCGCGAAACAGTTGATCGAACGTGAACGACAGATCGCTGACGTCGAACTGCGGCAGGTTGTTCTGGTTCCGGTACTGCTGGTACAGATAGAACAGTCTCGGCTCTAACGTTTGTATTCCGCCGCCGAACAACGCGGTCTCCCGTTCGAAGAACAGCCCGCTGTCGACCGAGCCCAGCCAGATCTTGCGGTTGGGCTCTTCGTCGGTGCCGACCGGAACGTCGTCGAGGTTGTACTGCGTGTACCGGTACCCGCCCATGAAGTGCACAAATCCGGCCGTCCAGTCGAACGGCAGCCGCAGGCGCGGCTCGATGTCCAACCGATCGCCGTTGATCTGCTGAATTCCGGTGAACTGACCGTTGGGCCGCTCGAAGCTCGCCCACGACGAGGAGACCGACCCTGAAAGCGGCCCGAGCAACTGCGACGCATAGTCGATGTCGACCTCGGGCAGCCGCCGATACGGCTCTACCACGTCGACGTCGAGTCGTTGGAAGTCCTGAACCCAGACGCGCGTCAGCAACCCGCCGCGCGCGTACGAAGCGGCTGCGTACTGCTGCAACTGCACCTGGCTGGACGACGCGAGGTTACTGCCGAGATCGCGGAAATAATCGAAGTCGCTCACCTTGGTGGTATTCACCTCGGTGTGGAAACCGCCGTACGTCGCTTGCTGCTTCGCCGTGAACAACCAGCGGTCCGCCGGATCGAACGGCCCCGGCAGACCCAGATTGACGAAGTCGGTGCGTGAGTATTGGCCGTCGTATTCGTCGTCTTTCGGCAGATAGGCGCCGCCGAGCAGACCTTTCCCATTCGGCGACAGGAAGCGGAAGTCGCCTTCAAGATCGTTGCCGCGTTCCGATATGTAGCGCGGCGTGATCGTAGCGTCGTAGTTCGGCGCGAGGTTCAGGTAATACGGCACGGCGATGTCGGTGCCGTTCGTTGCGCCGAAGCCGACATCCGGAAACAGCCAACCCGACAT
>JANLUG010000646.1:0-9037 GCA_031363335.1 Gammaproteobacteria bacterium | reverse complement strand
CCTCGAGCGGCGCGCGCGATCCCACTGCGCCTCTCGGTGTGTTCGATTCAGGCGTCGGCGGGTTGACCGTCCTTGCCGCCTTGCGCTCGGCCCTGCCGGCGGAGGATTTCATCTATCTCGGCGATACCGCGCGACTGCCGTACGGTACGAAAAGCGCCGGTACCGTGCAGCGTTATGCAGTGCAGGCGGCCCAAGCGCTCGTTGACCGCGGTGTGAAGGCGCTCGTCATCGCATGCAACACGGCGTCGGCCGTTGCGTTGGACGCATTGCGCGACGCTTACCGGCCGTTGCCTGTGTTCGGCGTCGTCGATCCCGGCGCGGAAGCAGCATGTCGAGCATCGCGCCATGGTCGCATCGCGGTGATTGGCACCGAGGGCACGGTGCGCGGCGGTGCCTACCAGCGCGCCATTCTGTCGCGACGCCCGGATGCGCGCGTGTTGGCGCGGCCGTGCCCGCTGATGGTGACGCTGGCTGAGGAGGGTTGGATCTCGGGAGACGTTCCGGAACGTGTGGTCGACGCTTATCTCGGCGCGTGGTTGCGAGAGGATTCGCGGCCGGATTGTCTGCTACTCGGCTGCACCCACTTTCCGATCCTTGCGCCGCTGATCGAGCGCGTCAGCGGATCATCGGTGACGCTGGTCGATTCCGCGGCGACCACCGCCGCCGCGGTCTCGTTGACGCTGACCGCATCCGGACTCGCCCGCACGGGCGCGGTCGATGCCGTTGCCAGTCGTCGCCACATGATGGCGACCGATGGCCGCGAACGCTTCGCGCGTGTCGGGCGGCACTTTCTCGGCGAACCGTTGACGGTGAACGACGTCGAACTCGTCGACCTCTGACTATTCCACCTTGTCGCGATACTCGCAGAGGTCCTCGATCGGGCAAGCGCCGCAGTGCGGTTTGCGCGCAACGCAAACATAGCGGCCGTGCAGAATCAGCCAGTGATGCGCCGAGTCCATGAACTCGGCCGGTACGACCTTCACGAGCCGATCTTCGACCCGGCGGACCGTCTTGCCCGGTGCGATCCGGGTACGGTTGGCCACTCGAAACACATGCGTATCGACAGCAATTGTCGGCTCGCCGAACGCGGTGTTGAGAACGACGTTGGCGGTTTTGCGTCCGACGCCCGGCAGCGCTTCGAGCGCGGCCCGTTCGCGCGGCACTTCGCCCGCGTGCCGCTCGATCAGGATCTGGCACGTCTTGATCACATTGCGCGCCTTGGTGTTGTAGAGCCCGATGTTGCGGATATAGGGCGTCAGGCCGTCGACGCCGAGCGCGAGCACCTTCGCGGGTGTGTTGGCAACCGGGTACAGCTTGCGCGTCGCCAGGTTGACGCTGACGTCGGTGGCTTGCGCAGACAGGATGACCGCAATCAGCAGTTCGAAGGGCGATTCGTAGCGCAGCTCCGGTTCCGGTATCGGCGTTGCGTCGCGTAAGCGCTCGAAGATCTGATGTCGCTTCGCGGCGTTCATGCGCGCGACGCCAGCAGATTCTTCACGGCGAGCAGCAGGCCCGCAATCAGGAATGCGCCGGGCGGCAATACCGCAAGCGGCAGGCCGTATGCGATGACCTCGCGCGTCGCGCCGACCGCCAGCAACGCGGCGCCGAAGCCGAGACCGGTGACGACGCTGTCGATCAGCACGCGACCGACCGCGTGATGTCGCGCAACCCGTTCCGCGTGCGCGAGGATGATGCAGTTGGTGATGATGATCTGCACGAACAGTGCGATGCGTACGTAGACATCGAATGCATATGCCTGCATCAGCATTAGCACGACCGTCGTGCAGAGGCCGATGACCAGCATGAATGCCGGTAGGCGCGCGGCGGTCGGTATGAAGTTGCGCAATGCCGAGATGGCGACGTTGGAGGTCACCAGAACCGCGAAGCTGACGACCGCGAGCGCGAGCGCGTTGGAGGTGCTCGTCGTTACCGCCAGAAGCGGACATAGGCCGAGCAGCTGGTGCCACACCGGGTTGTTGCGCCAGTTGGCGTTTTTCACTGATTCACTCGTCGACGACATTTGAACAACTCTGTAGCGGCGCAACGGCCGCGTCGGCCAGCGCATCGTGCACACCGTTGACGACGGCGCGCGAAGTTACGCTCGCGCCGCTGATCGCGTCGATGGATCCGCCGTCACCGGCCAACACCACGCTCGTCACGGATTTTCCGTCGAAGGAGTGGATCCACGCCGACTTCGCGGCATCGACCGCGTCGCCGATGCCGGGCGTTTCGCGATGGCTGATCACACGCACACCCGTCAATGTCCCCGCCGCATTGATGCCCAGCAGCAATTGGATCACGCCCGCATAGCCGTGCGCACTCCGCCCATAGATCCGATACAGCGGCGCACCGGCGGCGGAACAGATCGTCAGCGGCGGCATCGACAGACCGCGCATTTGCGCCAGACGCGCATCGCCGGTGACGTCGACGAACGATTGCAGGGCTCCGCGTCGTTCGTTCATCTGAACTCGATCCCGCGTCATTGCGTCGAGACCGGCAAGCGCTGCGGCAACGACCACGCCGATCAGCCCGAGGCGCAACGAAGTAGTTACGATGCTCATGCCGAACGTGCCGCGCGTTGCGCAACTGCGCGATCTATCAATGGCGCAGCGGCGTTTCCGAACAGTACCGCGAACGCAACGCCGTCGGGATATGTGGATACGGTACGGATTGTGAACAGCGTTACACCGATGAGAATGCCGTAGTAGACGCGCCCACGCGCAGTCGTTGGCGACGTGACCGGGTCTGTCGCGATGAAGAACGCGCCGAGCATCGTGCCGCCGCTGAAACAATGGAAAAACGGTGAACCGAGGCTCGAGGAACTGCCGCCGTCGTAGTTGATGGCAGCAACCAGCGTGAGGCTGACGAGGATCGAAAGCGGAATTCGCCAGTCGACGACGCGCGCTGCAATCAACACGACGCCGCCCAGCAGATACGCTGCGTTCAACCATTCCCAGCCGATTCCGCCGAGCGCGCCGAAACCGTGTGCCGGCGTCCAGATGTCGGCTACGGTGAGTCCGCCGCGATGTTTGAATGCATCCAGCACGGTCGGGCCGGTGATCCCGTCCACGCCGCTTGGGTTCGGCCACACCGCCAGCAGTGCGGGAAACGACAGCAGCAGAGCCGCGTAGCCGACCATCGCCGGATTGAACGGATTCGCACCCGCGCCGCCGAACGCATGCTTGCCGATGCCGATGGCGATCAATGCGCCGGCGATGACGATGCCGGCCGGCGCGCTGGGCGGCAACGCAAGAGCAAGGAGCGTCGCGCTGACAACTGCACTACCGTCGTGAAGCAGTTCGATGGCCGCGAGTCTCCGCAGTTTCGCGACCAACGCTTCCAGCGCCAGGGCGGTGATCGATGCAATGGCGACGTTTGCGAGCACGCCATCGCCGAACGTTGTCGCTTGGATCACCGCGCCGGGAACGAGCGTCACGAGCACCAACGCCATCGTCTGTTGCGCGGTCGTGGGACGAATCACGCGTCGTCCCAACTTCGTCGTGCCGCGAGGCGCGATTGACGTTGCAGGCGGCGCTCCTCGGCCGCGAGTGTCTGGGCGACTGCGCGCCGCTTGTGTGCTTCGTATCGTCGCCTGGCGTCGGTGGCGGCAGCATCCGCGCGAACGTATTGGCTCGCAGGCATGATCGCCGGCGCCGCTACCATCGCGATGCAATCGACCGGACACGCGGGAATGCACAGTTCGCAACCGGTGCAGTGGCGCGCAACGACGGTATGCATGTATCCCGCCGCGCCCGCGATGGCGTCAACAGGACAGGCGGGCAGGCATAGCGCGCAGCCGATGCAGCGGGATTCGTCGATCAGCGCGACGGCGAGCGTGTCCATCGGCCGCAGCTCGGGATCGAGCGGCGCAACGGGCCGATCGAGTATCGCCGCAAGTGCGGCAATGGTTGCGGCACCGCCGGGCGGACAGCGGTTGATCGCTGCACCGTCGGCCACCGCTTCGGCGTATGGCCGGCAACCGGGATGGCCGCAACGTTCGCACTGAGTCTGCGGCAGCAGCAGATCGATGGCGTCGATGAGACGTTCGCCGCTTGGGCGCAAACGACGTTCCGCCCAACCGAGCGCGCCCCCTAAGATGACCGTTAGTGCGCCGAGAAGAGCTATTCCGGCAAGCGCCATCGTCAGCTCCCGATGCCCGCGAACCCCATGAACGCCAACGACATCAGGCCCGCCGTGATCAGTTGGATCGGCGCGCCTCGAAACGGTACGGGTATACGCGTCTCGTCGAGACGGCTACGCAGCGCCGCGAACATCGTGATGACCAGGGTAAAACCAAATGCCGCGCCGAGCCCATAGAGCACTGTGGCGAACAGGCCAAGGTGCCGATTCGATGCGAGCAGCGCGACACCGAGCACCGCGCAATTGGTCGTCATCAGCGGCAGATAGATACCAAGTACCTGGTGCAGCAGCGGGTCGATTGCGCGGATCGCGAACTCGACAGCCTGCACAAGCGCCGCGATCACAACGATGAACGCGACGAGGCGCAGGTATTCGAGGTCGAGCGGCACCAGTACGAATTGTTCGATCAAATGGCTCGCTACGGCGGACAGCGTCAGCACAAACGCCGTCGCCAGCGCCAGCGCCCAGGCGTTGTCGAGGCGGCCGTCGACGCCGAATAACGGACACACACCGAGGAGTTGCGTCAGAACGAAATTGTTGGCGAGTACGGCACCGATGAGAAGCGGAAAGGCGTCTACCATTCCGGCGCTTCGTCAGCGAACCTGCATCCCCGGCACCGCGCCGGTATCCGGTTCGAGCAGGAAGATCTGTTCGCCGCCGGGACCCGCCGCGAGCACCATGCCCTGCGATTCGCCGAAGCGCATCTTGCGCGGCTTGAGATTCGCCACGACCACGGTGAGGCGTCCGACGAGCGACTCCGGCGCATACGCGCTTTTGATGCCCGCGAACACTTGCCGCTGCGAGTCGCCCAGGTCGAGCACCAATTTGATCAGCTTGTCGGCACCCTCGACGTGTTCGGCCGAAACGACGCGCGCCACGCGCAAGTCGATACGATTGAACGCATCGATATCGATCAGATCCGTGGAGTCGGGCGCGCTCGGAACAGCTTTTTCCGGCGACTTTTTCGATTCGGCCGCGGCAGCGGGTTGCACCGGCGTTGCCGGGTCGCCGTTGCGCGTTTCTTCGATCATTCGATGTACCGATTCGGCCTCAATGCGCGTCAGCAGCGGTTCGAACGTATTGATGCGGTGTGCGCCGAGGAAACGCTGCGAATCGTCCCAACTCAACGTCCCCAGGTTCAGAAACTCTACGCTGCGTTGCGCTGTATCGGGCAGCACCGGTGCGAGATACACGATCAGCACCTTGAACAGGTTGATGCCGAGCGTGCAGACGGCCTGCACGTCGGCGCCGCGACCTGCTTCCTTCGCAAGCGCCCACGGCGCCTGTTGCGCGATGTATTGATTCGCGCGATCGGCGAGCGCGGTGATCTCACGCACGGCCTTACCGTAGTCGCCCGACTCGTACCACGCCGCAATGGCCGGTGCTGCGTCGGTGAACGCGCGCCACAATTGTGGATCGTGAATGGACGCCGCGAGTTCGCCGCCGTTCAGCCGATTGATGAAACCGGCGCAGCGGCTCGCGATGTTGACGATCTTGCCGACGAGATCGGAATTCACGCGCTGCGCGAAGTCGTCGAAGGTGATGTCGATGTCGTCGACCGTGCCGTTCGACTTCGCCGCGAAGTAGTAGCGCAGATACTCCGGCTTGAGATGATTCAGGTACGTGCCGGCATTGACGAAGGTGCCACGCGACTTCGACATCTTGGTGCCGTCGACGGTGATAAAACCGTGCGTGTGCACGCGCGTCGGCTTGCGGTAGCCCGAACCTTCCAGTACAGCGGGCCAGAACAACGCATGGAAGTTGACGATGTCTTTGCCGATGAAGTGATGCACCTCTGTGGGTGCGTCAGGGCGCCAGAACTCATCGAACGACACCTCGTTGTGCGAGTCGCAGTAGTTGCGGAAGCTCGCCATATAACCGATCGGTGCGTCCATCCAGACGTAGAAGTATTTGTCCTGCGTGCCGGGAATCAGGAAACCGAAATACGGCGCGTCGCGACTGATGTCCCACGGCTTCAGTCCGGAGTCGAGCCACTCGGCGAGTTTGTTGGCCACTTCGCTTTGTATAGCACCGCTGAAAACCCACTTTTTCAGCATGTCGGCGAACTGCGGCAGATCGAAGAAATAGTGTTTTGAACTGGCAAGCACCGGCGTTGCGCCGGAAATCAGCGAGCGCGGATTCTTCAGATCGGTCGCGTCGTATGTCCCGCCGCAGACCTCGCAGTTATCGCCGTACTGATCGTCGCTGCCGCAGCGAGGGCATTCGCCTTTTACGAACCGGTCGGCGAGAAACAGTTTGCGTTCAGGATCGAACAGCTGTTCCACGTCGCGCGTGAAGATGTAGCCGCCGTCGGACAGGCGCGTATAGATCGTTTCGCACAGACGACGATTCTCCTCGGAATGCGTCGAGTAGAAGTTGTCGTGCGCGACGAGGAAGCGTTTGAAATCCTGTTCGTGTTCGATGCGGATTCGTTCGATCAGGTGTTCGGCAGGCTCGTCAAGTTGTTCCGCCTTCAGCATCGTCGCGGTGCCGTGTGTATCGTCGGCGCAGACGTAGATGCAATGGTTGCCGCGCAACCGCTGAAAACGCACCCAGATGTCGGTCTGAATGTGTTCGAGCAGATGCCCGAGATGGATCGATCCGTTCGCGTTCGGCAACGCGCTGGTGACCAGGATTTTGCGGGGCGCGGACATGGCTGATGCCGGTGCGGATTCGAGAAAGGCGCGACTATACTCTCAGGCGTCCCGCGTTTGCATCATCGCTTGGTTTTTCCTTGACCGAACCTATAATGCGCGCTCGCTCAAACTCGGTTGATACGTCATGGCGACCCTCGGTGCACTGGATCGCTTCGCAGACCCATATCTCGGTGACACGTGGCAATCGCTCGGCGCGATAAGGCGTGTAGAACAGCGCGGTCAGGTCGTTGAAGTCGATGTCGTGCTGGGCTATCCGGCGGAAGGACTAAAGGAAGAGCTGACGCAGCGACTCAGCGCCGCCGTTGGCGCCCCGGTCGCGCTGACGCTCGGCTTCGAACCGCCGACCCTGAGCGCGACGCCGAATCTGCGCGATGTGAAGAACATCATCGCAGTCGCCTCCGGCAAGGGCGGCGTGGGCAAGTCGACCACGGCGGTAAATCTCGCGCTGGCGTTGGCGCGCGAAGGCGCGAAAGTCGGCATCCTCGACGCAGACATCTACGGGCCGAGCCTCGGCATCATGCTCGGTGTGCCCGTCGGTCAGCGCCCGGAAGTGAAGGACGAGAAGTTCTTCCTGCCGATCAAGGCGCACGGTCTGCAGGCGATGTCGATGAGTTTTCTGGTGACGAAAGAAACGCCGATGGTGTGGCGCGGGCCGATGGCGTCGAGCGCGCTGACGCAGATGCTGAATCAGACACAGTGGGACCGGCTCGATTATCTCGTTGTCGACATGCCGCCGGGCACCGGCGACATCCAGCTGACGCTGTCGCAACGCGCGGCGGTCGCGGGCGCCGTGATCGTCACCACGCCGCAAGACATCGCGCTGCAGGACGCGGCTAAGGGCATCGAGATGTTCCGCAAAGTCACCGTGCCGGTGCTGGGGATCGTCGAGAACATGGGCCTGCACATCTGCACGAACTGCGGTCACGAAAGTCACATCTTCGGCGCCGGCGGCGGCGAGCGGATTGCGCACGACTACGACACGGTGTTGCTTGCCACGTTGCCGCTCGCGATCGAGATCCGCGAGCAGGCCGACTCCGGCCGACCGACCGTCGCAGCCGATCCGGAAGGCCGCTTGTCGCGTTCGTATCGCGACGGCGCGCGGCACCTGGCCGCGCGGTTGTGGCAGATCGGACGGCTCGCCGCGGCCGTGCCGCGCATCTCGATGACCGACGACTGATCTGGTCCACAAGAACGCACAACCGGAGGCACGATGAGCATCAAATCGGATCGGTGGATTCGGGCGATGGCGCAGACGCACAAAATGATCGAGCCGTTCGAGCCCGGTCAGGTGCGCACGGTGGCCGGCGAGAAGGTCATCTCGTTCGGAACCTCGAGTTACGGCTACGACGTGCGTTGCGCCGACGAATTCAAGGTGTTCACGAACGTCTTCTCCGCGACGATCGACCCGAAAGCGTTCGATGCGCGCAGCTTCGTGGACCAGCGCGGCAGCATCTGCATCATTCCGCCGAATTCGTTCGTGCTGGCGCGCACCGTGGAGTACTTCCGGATACCGGCCGATGTGCTGACGCTATGCGTCGGCAAATCCACGTACGCGCGCTGCGGCATCATCGTCAACGTGACGCCGCTCGAACCGGAGTGGGAAGGGCACGTCACGCTCGAGTTCTCGAATACGACGAACCTGCCGGCGAAGATCTACGCGAACGAAGGCGTCGCGCAGATGTTGTTCTTCCAGGGTGACGAGCCGTGCGAAGTGACGTACAAGGATCGTGGCGGCAAGTACCAGGGACAGCGCGGCGTTACGTTGCCGCGCCCGTGACAACCCGTTAGCCGAGTCGATACGAGTAGTCTGCGTTCAGTTGCAATTGTCCTGACGCGAGTTTGCGTTCACCGGCCGCGACGATTTCACCGACCAGCGTCGGCGCTTCCCCTTCGGCTTCGAGCACCTTCAATGCGTCGGCGACGTTGGCGGGCGCCACGCACAGAACGAATCCGATGCCGCAGTTGAACGTACGCAGCATCTCCGTTTCGACGACATTGCCGGCCTGCGCCAGCCAACCGAATACCGCCGGCCGTTGCCAGCTGTCGAGGTCGATGATCGCCGCGACGGAGTCGTTCGCAAACATGCGCGGCAGATTTTCGATGATGCCGCCGCCGGTGATGTGCGCCATGCCCGCGATGCGCATCTTCGCGAGTACCGCGTGAATTGCGCGAACGTAGATTCGTGTCGGTGCGAGCAGCGATTCGAGCAACTCGCCGGTCGGCATACGTGCCTGATCTGC
>JANLUG010000601.1:0-4407 GCA_031363335.1 Gammaproteobacteria bacterium | reverse complement strand
AGTTGTACCCTCGGGGCAGTTTCGCCGAGAAGAACTGGTAGTGTTGGTCGCGCGGATAATTGCGGTACATCAGGATGGCCCAGGTCTGAGGATCGCCGTTCTTGTAGCGCAGGGAGGTGAACGGAATCCGCATCTCGAGCGTCCATCCGCGAGCGGTGATCTTTGTCGCCGATTCCCAGAAGAAATCTGGCGAAGTGGCTTCACCTGACGCATCGTCGATGACCGAGTCGGCCTGGATGTTGCGCGGCGTGACGACGAACAGCTTCGCCGTATGACCGCTGTTGCCCGCGTCGACGAAGATCCCGCCAAAATCATAGAAACCGCCCCCCGCATCGTCGCGGTCGGAATACGGCGCGCGGATCGCCTGTGGATTCGGATCGTCAAACTCGAACGCGGCGTAGAGAAACCGATCGTCATAGGCCGTGCGCCCGACATTCCGCACGGTCGGAGGGGTGTTGTCGCCGGGGTTGGCTTCGTACCAGGTGGTGACCGGTTCGGTCGATTTCCATCCGCCGTCCGACAAGTCGCCGTCGATCTTGATGGCGCCCGCCGCCCGTGAGATGCGGAGCGTCTCGCCGGCCATCCCGGACTGGGCCAGCAGCGCCTGGGATTGCGTGAACACGAACAGCAGGAAGACGACGGCGATACGGATGCGGGTTTTCATTGGCATGCCCTCAGCGGTGGTGGCCGTGGGCAAGGCCCACAGGTGAGGCAGCCGATTCATCGGAAGCCCTCACTGCTGGGTAACGCGGAAACGGGGCGAAAACCCCTTAGTGGGCGCCAACCGCTGAGGTATCAGCTGTTTCCGAGCATGCACTTTCCGTCTCGTGCCCGACAAATAGGCCGTACACTCCTGACACCCCACGGGAGTGCAGCTAACTCATCGGGGACGAGTTCATCGCTCGACCGTGCACGCGGTAGCCGGGGTCCTCTGGGCTCCATCAGGACAAGGCCGGGGAGGAAGCGAAATGGCGGCCTGGAAACCGTGTTGCGTTGGGATGTGGCTTGCCGTTGCGATGGCCCTCCCGCTCGATGTGCGGGCGCAGTCCACGACGGCAACACTGCGGGGCCTGGCCGCCGACCAGCAGGGAGCTTCGTTGACAGGCGTCACCGTGACAGCACGCCTGGTCGACACGAACACGAGCCGCAGCGTCGTATCGAGCGACGTCGGTCAGTACTTCCTCCCGAATCTACCACCCGGTCGCTACGAAGTGTCGGCGGAGCTGCAGGGGTTCCGGATCGAGCGCCGACCAGACCTCGTACTCCAGCTCGGGCAGGAGCTCACGATTGATTTCATGCTGAAGGTTGAAGGCCTGCAGGAGGTTGTGACGGTCGGCGCGAACGCGCCGATCCTGGAAACCACAAAAAATACCGTCGGTACGATTGTTACGAAAGACGACATTGACGATCTTCCGACCGTGGGGCGTGACTTCAGCTCGCTGGCCCGGCTCGCGCCAGGCGTCGCGCCGGGCGTCGGCGGGAATGGCGACAGTCTGTCGATGAACGGCCAGCGCGGTTTTTCGAACGGCTTCTTCATCGACGGCGCGACGGCAGAGTGGCAATACTACGGGAAGCAGTCGTCCTCAATGGTGCAGGACTGGATTCAAGAATTCCAAGTCATGACCAACTCGTTTTCGGCGGAGTTCGGCACGGCGTCTGGCGGTATCCTGAATGTCATCACGCGCAGCGGCACCAACCGCTATCAAGCGCGAGTGTACGGATTCTTCCGTGACGCCAAGTTGGACAGGGCGCCGTTCGCAGGGTCGTTCACAAACAGTCAGCCGAACTACCTCGACGAAGCCGCCCCCTTCAGCCAGCAGCGCGTTGGCGGGTTCGTCGGAGGGCCGCTCGTCAGAGATAGGCTGTTCTTCTTTGCCGGCGCCGAAACATTGAAGAAGCGCTCGTCGGAAATCCTCGGTATTTCGGACTATTGGCGCGCACAAGGGATTGAGACCGTCCTGCCGTCCGGCACCGAGGACCACCCCTACCTGGTCAAGAGCGATCTAAACCCTGACAACAAGAACCGTCTCTCCGTCCGCTACGACCGGAGCGTGCGAAAGGATCTGAACGTGGCCCAGTCTGGTTCCGCTGCCGACACCAAGGAAGACCGCTATGCCTTTGGCGGGCCCATCTGGAACCTCTTGGGGAACTACACGACGACGCTCAGCAATAGCAGTTTCAATGAGGCGCGGCTCTTCTACGGCTCGAATAGGGCCCCGATTGTTTGCAATAAATCAGGCACTGGTGGCAGCGCCCAACTCGCGAAGGCGCCCGTCGGCAGCTTTGCGCATATCGAATACCCCGGTGCACGGTTCGGGTGCCCAACCTTCACTGGTCTCGAGGGCGAGGAGAACATCGTCCTGGCAGACAACCTCACGATGTCGGTTGGCCGGCATCAGCTGAAAATTGGCGCGCAAGGCAATCAAGTTCGCACCATTATCGACGTGACCAACTACCACGACGGGTTCTGGAGCCATCCGATAGACGAGGTCTTCAATCGAGCCGATCCCCGCACCTATCCTGACCTCTTTATCGGGAACGTCGGGCCGGCCCTCGCGACAACCCACCTCTGGAACAGCTACTACTACGTCCAGGATACGTGGCAGGCGATCGATGGCCTGACGCTGAACCTGGGCTTACGTTACGACGTCGATCGCTCCGTCACCGCGGGCAATGACTTCGTGACCGCCAAGAATGCGCGGATCATGCGACGCGCTGGCGGCGCGCCACTGCTGCAGAAGACGAAGGTCGATTACAACAACGTGGCGCCACGGATCGGTGTTGTCTGGACGCCCGCGCGCGTCGGACGCACGACGATTCGGGGGAGTGGCGGCATCTTTTACGATCAGAACCACAACAATTTCAACGCCATCTACATCGTCAACACGCTGCTGTCGGACGGCTTCACGCAGTTCGACGCGAACAATCCACTCGGAAATCCGTTTTACAATCCAGCAAACCCGGTCGGCAGTGCGGCCGTGCTGCGCGCGTTTCTCGCAAGAAACTATCCATTCTTTCCCGATGTGTCTCTCGCCCCGGCGGTGCCCGAGGTGGTGGACCGCCTGGATCCGAACCTCCAGGTGTCGTTCACGGCACAGTACAGTGGGGGGCTCAGCCACACTGTCGGCCGAGGGCTCACAGTCGAAGCCGATTACGTCCACGCCGACGGCAACGGCATGCCCGTCTTTGTTGATGACAACATCACGTTCGAGAATGGCGCCTATTCATCCACGGATCAGCGGTTCGCCCGCATTCTCACGCTGAAGAACGTCGGCACCTCGCGCTACGACGCGTTACTCACGCAGGCGCAGTACCGATGGAGGAACGGGCACTCTGGAGTGTCCTATACGCTCTCCAAAGCAACATCCAACAACGAGGGGGGCATCTCTGGGGGCATCGCAACCAATCCGTTCGACTTGACTGAAGACCAAGGGTCGGACAGCGCCGATCGCCGTCACAACCTGGTGCTGAACGGCTCCTACATCTTCCCGTTCGCTGTTCAGCTGTCGGGGATCGCCATCTACCGCAGCACTGCGCCCTACAGCGTGTCCACCCGGTTTCAGCTTGACTCCGACCCGTTCAGGGACAGGCCGGAACCGCGTAATTCGCGGCGCGGCGACAGCGAAAGCACCTTGGATGTGCGCGTGAGCAAGGTCGTCCGGATCGGCGCGCTCAGCATCACAGGATTCTGGGAGGTGTTCAACACGTTGAATACCGACAACTTCATCAACTACGCCGGCAGTCTACAGTCGTCCAGCTTCGCGCAGTCGCTGGCCGCCCTCGACAAGCGCCGGCAGCAGTTGGGGTTTCGGATCGACTTCTAAGTCGTTTGGGTTCGGCTCGTGCCGCGTCGAATCCGGCCGTAATAGACGGCGCGCAATTTCCGCAGTTACGTAGGCTGCGTCCGCACCGACCCCAGTGAGCAGCGCTGAGCCGCGGGTCCACTGCCAGCTCTGTCCAACGAAGTACACCCCATCTACCGGCGAGACACCGCGTGAGTGGACGTAGGCGCCATCGGGACTCTTCACGGCAGGGATTGCCAGCCAGTCGCTGTCGACTCGATAGCCTGTCGCCCAAACAAGAGCGCTTATCTCGGCGACAGCACCATCGGCGAAATGCGCCGTCGTTCCCTCCGCTGCGGAGAGGCGTGGCACTACGTTCACCCCCGCCTGGCTGAGATGAGAAAGGGTGAGTCTGCGGCCGGGAAAGGGATCCCCTGACCTCATCCGGCGACCAATCCAGGTGTCGCGAGAGGCGCGGAGGACGGCAAGATGATCGAGCCACCAGAAGATGCTTCGACCGAGGACTCGATCGGGAGTGACGCGCCGGGCGCGGCCCGTTGACAGCAGGACCTTGTGGCTCGCAGCGAGCTCGAGCGCGATCTGTCGTCCGGTTGCGCCGTCTCCG
>JANLUG010000572.1:0-1838 GCA_031363335.1 Gammaproteobacteria bacterium | reverse complement strand
GATCGCCGCAGCCGACGAGCCGATGGCAACGCGCGTGCTGATCACGATGGTCGTTCTGTTCGCCACGAGCTGGCTGACGCTGTACACGATCGTGAAGTCGAAACGACTCTCGGACGTGTTGGATGCGCTGTCGGACGATCGCCTGTCGACCCGGGAAAAGTTCGGCGCCATCTGGGAAGCGTGGCGCGACCGACGGCGCTGAAAATTCGAACGTACACCAGCTTCTCGCCTGCCCCCCTTTAGCCGAGGCGTTCGCAGCCGCATCGTTTTCTGACGTTGACATTAGTTTCCATTTATATAAACTATTTTTATAATTGGAAACTAAGATGCTGCGATGCCCGCCACTGCTTCTACAGTCGACATCGATGAGACGTTGATCGCACTGGCCGATCCGGTGCGTCGCGGCATCGTCGAACTGCTGAAAGTCCAACCGCGCCGCGCGGGTGATCTGGCGACCCTGCTCGAGATCAACGCACCCGTGATGAGCAAGCACCTAAAAGTGCTGCGCGAAAGCCGCCTGGTCGAGGAGGAACGCCCCAGCGAAGACGCTCGGGTGCGTGTTTACCGATTGCGCCCGGAACGTCTCGAAGAGCTGAAGGATTGGCTCAGCGACGTCGGCGCGTTCTGGAACAACCAGCTCACTTCGTTCAAGGCCGCGGCCGACGCTGCCGCAAAGCGCGCAGCGCCAAACGACACGCCTAAGGCGCGTCGTCCCCGTAAATCACGCTCGGGCCGACGCCGGTGACGAACCAGAGCGTCATCGTATCGATCGAGGTCGCAGCCGTTCCACGCCTCGCATTCGACGTGTTCACGGCGCAGATCGATACGTGGTGGCTACGCGGCCCGAAACACCGCTTCCGCGCGCCATGGAACGGCAAGCTCATATTCGAACCCGGTCCTGCCGGGCGATTGCTCGAGCAATACGCCGACGGCACCACCTTCGTCATCGGCCGCGTGCTGCAGTGGCTGCCCGGCGAGCGGCTGGTGTTGAACTGGCGACTGCCGAGCTTCGCCGACACAGAGGCGACCGAAGTCGACGTGCGCTTCGAGGCTATCGACGGCGGCACGCGCGTATCCGTCGAACACCGCGGCTGGGACGACCTGCGCCCCGATCATCCGGCGCGACACGGCAAACAAGGGCGCGATTACGAATACATGAAGGCGAGTCTGTGGGCCGAGACTCTCACGTCGCTGAGACAGAACATCGGGCAGAACATCGGGTAAGACATCGAACGATCCTGAACTCGCCGGCATCGCGCCGGCACCATCGAGAGGAACGCACCATGAGCAATACCATCACGCCGTACATCACCGTCAAAGGTGCTGCAAAGGCGATCGAGTTCTACAAGAAAGCGTTCGGCGCAGTCGAGAACGCCGCGCGCTATACCGAACCGGGCGGACGCGTCGGCCACGCGGAGATCGCCATCGGCGGCGCGCGCATCATGCTGTCCGACGAACACCCGGAGATCGACGTATTGAGTCCGCAATCGCTCGGCGGCACGCCGACGATGTTCCATCTGACGGTGGCCGACGCCGGCGCCACCGTTGCGCGCGCCGTCGCCGAAGGCGCCACGATTCAGCGCGCCGTGGAAGAACAGCCCTATGGCGAACGCTCCGGCACGATCAAAGATCCGTTCGGGCATCGCTGGATGATCGCAACGCACGTCGAAGACGTATCGAAAGACGAATTGCAGAAGCGCGTAGGCGACGCTTACAAGATCACTTAGGGTCTAGGGTCTCTTGCCACGACTTCGATGAGGGGCGACTGACGGATGTTCGGTGCGCCGGACACGCAAGACAGCCATCCCTGGCGCTCGCCTCGCGCCGTCCGGGCGCGA
>JANLUG010000545.1:0-3392 GCA_031363335.1 Gammaproteobacteria bacterium | reverse complement strand
CCCCTTTCGGGACGTCGATCGGATAATTACCAACTCGAGACATCGCTCACCTCAAAATACGGTGCAGAGAACTTCGCCGCCGACACCTTCTTTACGCGCCGCGCGGTCGGTCATTACGCCTTTGCATGTGCTGATCACCGCGATACCGAGGCCGCCCTGGATCGTCGGCAGTTCGTCTTTGTCGCGATAGATCCGCAGGCCCGGACGGCTGACGCGATCGAGCACTTCGATCACCGGTTGACCCTTGTGATACTTCAGGTCGATCGACAGCGTGCGCTTCGGTCCTTCCGACACGGCAAAGTTGCCGATGTAGCCTTCGTTGCGCAGCACCTGCGCGATGGCCACTTTCAGTTTCGAGCTCGGCATCGACACGTTCGCGTTCTGCACCTGCTGTGCGTTGCGAATGCGCGTGAGCATGTCGGAAACCGGATCCTGCATTGTCATGTTCTGAAACTCCTCACCAGCTCGCTTTCACCAGGCCCGGCACATCGCCCCGCATCGCGGCTTCGCGCAGCTTCGTGCGCGCGAGGCCGAACTTCCGGTACACACCACGTGGGCGTCCGGTGATCGAGCAGCGGCGGCGTTTGCGGAACGCGCTCGCATCGCGCGGCTGCTTCTGCAATTTGACCTGCGCATCCCAACGCTCGTCGTCCGATGCGTTGCGATCGTTGATGATCGTCTTCAGCGCTTTGCGCTTCGCGGCGAACTTCGCCTGGATCTTGCCGCGCCGTTTTTCTCGTTCGACTACCGATGTCTTAGCCATGCCTCAGTGCGCCTCGCGGAACGGAAAACTGAATGCCTTGAGCAGTGCGAGACCTTCCGCATTGGTCCGCGCCGTCGTGGTAACCGTCACATCCATACCCCGGATCGTGTCGATCTTGTCGTAGTCGACCTCGGGGAAAATGATCTGTTCGGTCACGCCCATCGAGAAATTGCCGCGCCCGTCGAACGAACGCGGATTCAAACCGCGGAAGTCGCGCATCCGGGGAATCGCGATGCCGACCAGGCGCTCGACGAATTCATACATGCGATGGTGGCGCAACGTCACTTTGCAGCCGACCGGATAGCCTTCGCGAATCTTGAAGCCGGCTTCGGATTTGCGCGCATTGTTGACGACCGGCTTCTGGCCGGAGATCAACGTCATGTCGCTGACCGCGTTGTCCATGATCTTCTTGTCGCCCACGGCTTCGCCCACGCCCATGTTCAGCGTGACTTTCACGAGCCGCGGAACTTCCATCACGTTCTTATAGGAGAACTGCTCCATCAAGCTCGGACGGATCGTATCGATATAGTGTCGGTGTAAATCGGTCATCTCTGCCTCGTTAGGCGTCTATCGTCTTTTTGGTCGACTTGAAGTAGCGGACTTTTTTGCCGTCCTCTACTCGAAATCCCACGCGATCGGCTTTGCCGGTCTCGTTGTTGTAAATCGCAACGTTCGATGCCTGGATCGGCGTCTCTTTGTCGATGATTCCGCCGGGCTGTCCTGCATTCGGATTGCCGCGCGTATGCTTCTTCGCGACGTTCACGCCGGCGACGACGAGACGTCCATCAGGGCGCACCTTCAGTACTTCGCCGCGACGACCTTTGTCGCGTCCGGTAATGACGATCACTTCGTCTTTGCTTTTGATCTTCTTCATCGCCTTCTCCTCAAAGCATCTCTTTACAGTACTTCCGGCGCCAGGGAGATGATCCGCATGAAGCTCTCGTTGCGCAGCTCGCGCGTCACCGGTCCGAAAATCCGCGTGCCAACCGGCTGCATCTGCGCGTTCAACAACACCGCGGCGTTCTGATCGAACTTGATCAACGAGCCGTCCTGCCGACGGATGCCGTGCTTGGTGCGAACGACTACTGCGTTCATGACCTGGCCCTTCTTCACACGGCCGCGCGGAATTGCTTCCTTGATCGTTACCTTGATCACGTCACCGATGCCGGCGTAACGACGCTTCGACCCGCCCAGCACCTTGATGCACATCACCCGGCGCGCGCCGCTGTTGTCTGCCACATCCAACATCGATTCCGACTGAATCATCTTTCTTACCCTAAGCCGTTATTCGGGCTGCTACTCGACCGCAGCGCGTTCGTCGATGCTCGCAAGCACCCACGATTTTGTTTTCGAATACGGCCGCGATTCGCGCACCGTCACCAGATCGCCTTCTTTGCACTCGTTCTTCTCGTCGTGCGCATGGACCTTCGTCGAGCGACGGATGTATTTACCGTAAACCGGATGCGGCTCGCGACGCTCGATCAGCACGGTGATCGTCTGATTGCACTTGTTGCTGGTCACGCGGCCGGTGACGACACGACCCTTGACCCGCTTCTGCTCGACTTCAGCCATTGTCACGCTTCTCCCTGAGCACCGTTTTCACGCGTGCGATATCGCGACGCAGTTCTTTGATGAAGTGCGGCTGGTTCAGCTGGCCGCTCGCGCCCTGCATACGAACGTTGAATTGTTCCTTGCGCAGGCGCAGCAACTCCGTTTGGAGCTCCGCGGGTGTCTTCTGTCTGATCTCGGACGCTTTCATCACATCACCGAACGCTTGACGAACGTGGTCTTGAACGGCAGCTTCGCGGCCGCCAACGAGAAGGCTTCGCGGGCAAGCTCCTCGGTTACGCCTTCCATCTCGTACAACACGCGACCGGGCTGAATCAGCGCGACCCAGTATTCGACCGCGCCCTTACCTTTACCCTGCCGCACTTCGAGCGGCTTCTTGGTGATCGGCTTGTCGGGGAATACGCGGATCCAGATCTTTCCGCCCCGCTTGACGTGCCGCGTCATCGCGCGACGTCCGGCCTCGAGCTGACGCGCAGTCAGGCGGCCGCGTCCGATCGCCTTCAAACCGTACTCGCCGAAGCTGACGGTGCTTCCGCGCACGGCGAGTCCGCGATTGCGGCCCTTGTGCATCTTGCGGAATTTCGTTCGCTTGGGTTGCAACATGAATAGATTCCCTAGTCCGGCTAAGCGCTATGCGCTCGCCTGTGTCTCTGCGTCCGTGCCTAGAATTTCACCTTTGAAAATCCAGACCTTGATTCCAAGAACGCCGTAAGTTGTTTTCGCTTCCGCCGTTGCATAGTCGATGTCGGCGCGCAGCGTATGCAGCGGCACGCGGCCTTCGTGATACACCTCAGAGCGCGCGATCTCGGTACCGCCCAGACGACCCGCGACGCGCACCTTGATGCCTTTCGCGCCGAGCCGCATCGCGTTTTGAATCACGCGACGCATCGCACGGCGGAACTGCACGCGGCGTTCGAGTTGCTGCGCGACGTTCTGCGCGACCAACAGTGCGTCGATCTCCGGCTTACGGATCTCTTCGATGTTCACGTGCACCGGCACGCCCATCATCACGGCGAGTTCGCGGCGCAGCCGTTCGACGTCTTCGCCTTTCTTACCGATC
>JANLUG010000539.1:0-1783 GCA_031363335.1 Gammaproteobacteria bacterium | reverse complement strand
ACCCCAAAGCCCTCACTGACCAGAAGCGATATTACCCGCGCAATCCCATCCACGCGCACAATCGCGCGGCCGTCTCGACGCTTCGCGGCCAGTAACGTGCCCAACGCAGCCGCCGATGCGAGCGCTACCGTCTTGCGCCATTGCAGACGACGCAGAAATGGAATGCTGGAGCAGACCAATGCCGCGAGTGTCACCGCTATCCAGCGCGGCAGACGCGTCGAGTTGCCTTCGAGCAGCGACGCATAGGCGGTGGCTTGCGTGACCACACCGGGCAGCGCCCGGTGTACAGGAACCGGGAATGTGTCGCCGAGTTCGAGTGCCGTAGCACCCACGAATACGGTCTTTCCGGCCAGCATCTCGGTCGCGCCGTCGAGCACGTCGAGGTAGGACACGTGCTTGAACGAATTGGGCGATATCGCGAAGTCGATCGGATATTCCGTACCCGCTTCGAATCCGGTTATGCCGGCCAGTTGCGACACGATCGAGGCATACGCGACGCCGCCGAACTGATCGGCATGCACGATGCCGCGCACGAGTCCGTCCCGCGCCGGCGACACGTTGACGAGTCCGATACGAACGCTGCGCTCGAACTCCGGGAGCGGCCGCGTCAACAAGTAGCCACCGTCGGCACCCGTGCCCGCCGGTTGCCGGAATGCGGGCAGATAGAACGGATAGTTGCGCGCGTCGAGCGCACTCGCGAGCGCGGCATCGGCCGCCGGGTCACCGGAACGCACGCTGAAATCCACGTCGTAGAACACGGCGCGCGGCTGCGCCTCGTTCAGGCGACGGATCAACTCGGCATGAACGGACCGCGACCACGGCCAACGGTCGAGCGCGTGCAATGTGCGCGCGTCGATCTCGACCACCACCACATCATTCGACGGCTGCCGATCGAACCATCCGGAGCGCACATCCATGAACGCATTTTCGAGCGGCCTGAGAGTTCCGCTCACAAACGCGATCGCCACGATCGCAATCGCGAGAATGACCGGAACCAACGAGCGTAGTTTGGCGCGCATGACGGTCTAGCGGTCCTTTAGTGGTAGAGGCCAAACAGATTCGTAACGGGTGCCGGCGGCGCCATCGTCCCTCTCCTGGCCAATTCGGAGCAGGTATGGTCGCGACATCCGCACGTCCGGAATGTGGATAAGTTCTCATTCGGACTGTGGCACTGTGGCGTGTTTGTTAGGCGTTTCAGAAGGATGTAAGCACCACGAAAGCCGATGCGCAGAGCGTGTCTGGTTGGCACCTATCACGCGCGGCATTGGCAACGATCCAGGTCCGAAACCCTGCTCATTCGTCGCCGTAGACAAACTTTGGACATTACAACACCGGACGGCGCTGGTAGCGTTCCTCGGTCCGACTGGAGAGGCCAACGTGACGTTCCCTATTCACGCGCGCGAACAACGGATGCGGCTGGAGATTCGCGCAAAGCCGTACTTCATCCGAATCGCAGATGGTCTGCATCTCGGTTATCGAAAAGGCAAATCGGTGTCTCGTTGGGTCGTCCGGCGCAGCCACAAAGGTCGATACCAAACCCATACCGTCGATGGCGCCGAACCCGACGACGCGGTTCCAGCCGACGGCAAACGGATTCTGAGTTTCCAACAGATGGTGGGCAGGCTCATGGCTGATTCGAAGGGAAAGGTGTGCTGCAGTTTCTGCGGCAAGTCGCACTTGCAGGTCGCCAAGCTCGTCGCCGGTCCGGGCGTATACATCTGCGACCAGTGCATCGCGTTGTGCCAGATCTACCTGGACCATCCGAACACGCCGGGCACAAAAC
>JANLUG010000533.1:0-2726 GCA_031363335.1 Gammaproteobacteria bacterium | reverse complement strand
TCCTTGTCGGCCGACTTCAGGTCGCCGGTGTCGCTGGGATCGTAGGCCTTCAGCGAGAAATCCTTGCCCTTCGTCACGCGAAACGGCGCGATCAGATTCTCGATGCGTTCAAGCTCGGATTTTTTCATTTCGTAAGCGGGTCGCCGAACAGCGCGCGCGAGAATACTTCGACGTCGGGGCCACGGCGCAGATGATGACCGCCGTCGACCGAGAGATTCACGCCGGTGATCCAGCTCGCCTCGGGGCCGCACAGGAAGCGCACGGCGGCGGCGATGTCTTCGACGGTGCCGGTTCTGCTGATCGGCATACATTCCAGATAATCCTGGTGCACCGCTTCCGTTGCGAACAGACCGGCCGCGATCTCGGTATCGACGAGACCCGGCAGCACGCTGTTCACGCGGACCTTCGCCACGCCCATTTCATCCGCCGTGTTGCGCACCAGCATGTCGATGCCGGCTTTGCTGACGCAGTACGGTCCCATAAAACGATGCGTGCGCGCACCGGCGATGGATGAGATCGCGCACATCGAGCCGCCGCCGGCTTTCGCGATCGCCGCGCCAGCGTGTTTGAACGTATAGAAGGTGCCGGTGAGGTTCGTCTTGATGATTGTGTCCCAGACTTCCGCGCCGGTGATGACGATCGGACCGACGGCGCCGGTTCCTGCATTCGCTACTGCGATGGTCAACGGACCTGCGCGTTGCGCCACTGCAACGGCGTTGGCGACGTCGGCCTCGATTCCGACATCGCCGACCGCGGTCTGAACACGCCCGCCCCATGCGGCGATCTCGCTCGCCGCGCGCTCGAGTTTTTCCGCATTGCGGCCCATCAACGTCACCGCGGCGCCGTCGCGCGCAAAGGCTTTTGCGCACGCCAGACCGATGCCGCTGCCGCCGCCGGTTACGAGCGCGTTGTGTCCGGACAATGAACCTGCCATTGCAGCCTCGAAAAACGGGTTGAGTCGAAACTGTAGGTGCGGCTCTGCGTCATTGCAATGCCGCGCCAAAACCCGATACCTTAGCCCGCCAACCTCGTGTCATCCGCTGTATTCAAGGGGCATTCATCGATGGCCGCCGAGTATTCGTTTCGCGACGCTGATGTGATCTCTCCGGAGGTGTACGGCCGCATCAGTCATCCGCATCAGGCATTCGCGTGGCTACGCGCGAACGATCCGTTGCGGTACATCGAGTGCGAAGCGTACAGGCCGTTCTGGGCGGTGACGAAGCACGCCGACATCATCGAAGTGGAACGGCAGAGCGAACTGTTCGCGAGCGAGCCGCGGCCGATCATCGTGCCGGAAGCCACAAATCCCGAAATGCGCGCCGAACTGATCGCGCAGATCTTCGAACGATTGAAGGACTCACCGAAGTTGCTGCAGGTGCTCGCCGGAGCGGGCCAAGCCGGCCTGATCCGTTCGCTGGTGCAGATGGACGCGCCCGATCATCCGAAGTATCGCCAACTCGTGCAGCCATGGTTCAAGCCCGCCAATCTGAAGCGGTTGGAAGAGCGTCTCGAAATCATCACCCGCAACATCCTCGACAAGATGATGGGCGACGGCGGCGAACGCACGCTCGACTTCGTTCAGGACATCGCGGTGTTTCATCCGCTCAAGATGATCGTCGAACTGCTCGGCGTTCCCGAAGAGGACGAATGGCGGATACTGAAACTGACGAACGAACTGTTCGCGGGTGACGACCCGGAGATGCGCCGCACCGGTGCCGATCCGCTGTCGATCTTCGAAACGATCAAAGACCTCTACGAGTACTTCGACCGCATGACCGAAGAACGGCGCGCGCGACCCACCGAAGATCTCGCGTCGTACATCGCCAACGGCAGGATCGACGGCGAGTATCTGCCGTTCAAGGAACTGATCTCGTACTACATCATCGTGGCGACGGCCGGCCACGAAACCACACGAACGGCGATGTCGGGCGGATTGCTCGCGCTGCTGCAGAATCCCGATCAGTTCGAACTGCTGCGCAGCAAACCCGATGCGCTGATGAAACTCGCGGTGGAAGAGATGATCCGCTGGTCTACGCCGGTGACGCAGTTCTGCCGCACCGCCTCGCGCGACACCGAACTGCGCGGCAAGTCGATCCGCGCGGGCGACAACCTCGGGCTGTTCTACGCATCCGCCAATCGCGACGAAGAGATTTTCGACGAACCGACGAAGTTCAAAGTGGACCGGCAGCCGAACCGGCATCTCGCATTCGGCATGGGTCCGCACATGTGCCTCGGCAACATCCTCGCGCGGATGGAAATGCGGATCTTCTACTCGCAGTTCCTACCGCGGATCGAATCGATCGAACTGGCCGGCGAACCCAGCTTTCTACGCGCCAGCTTCGTCCACGGCGCGAAGCATCTACCGATCAAGTTCAAGCTGCGACCGGCCGCATAAGATGCAACCTGCACTGTCCGCGCTGCGCGACGCCATCGAGCGATACCTCGCCCGCCGTTGGTCGCATCTGCAGGATTTCAAGATCACCGGCATCCAACAGATTCCCGGAGGCGCGTCGCGCGAAACGTATCGGATCGCTGCGTCGTTCCGCGAGAACGGCGCCGAGACGAGTCGTGGCTACATCTTCCGGCGCGATCCGCCGTCGAGCCTGATCGACACGAATCGCGCGCTGGAATATCGGACGTACGAAGCCGTATACCCCACATCGGTGCCCGTCCCGGAGCCGCTGATTCTGGAAGAAGATCCGGGTGAACTGGAGCGGCCGTTCTCG